>CBCTHD010000188.1:0-5353 GCA_965146615.1 uncultured Clostridia bacterium | reverse complement strand
GATACGCGGTTCCAGCCGGAAACAGCTATGCAGAGCAACAACAATCCATACGATTTTACAGTCATCCCTTTGGAAGATTACAATACTATGAGCGGCACCTCCACAACACTGCGTCCGGAAGAAATTCTATTATTCTCTGGAGGAGATCGTTATGGACACGATGCGCTTACCTTAGGTGAAAAATCCTTCCAAATCAAAGAAGAATTGCCTACCATAGCGATCGCCCAAAAAAGCAACGCTACCTCCTATAGCAGTTATTATCTCGTCGTCGATACAATAGATACGCTGGAACAAATCATTGATTTTCTGCCGGAACAGCAGGACAGAGCTCCTTGCTATACTACCTGTTTTGATTATACAAATCAGACTGCTACGGAACAGGAGCGTCTTTCTTTCTATGATTCTTTGAATGAGCAAATTACCAGCGTGCTCCCGGACTTTACAATGACCGGAATTGATGCGGTTCGTCAGAAATGGTATATGCTGTACGGTGGCTTTTTGTTTTTAGGCGTGTTCCTCGGCCTCCTGTTTTTGATGGCAACTGTATTGATTATATATTACAAGCAAATATCAGAAGGATACGATGACCATGACCGCTTTACTATTATGCAAAAGGTTGGGATGAGCCAAAAAGAAGTACGCCAAACGATTAACAAGCAGATTCTAACTGTCTTTTTCCTACCGCTCGCCGGTGCAGTGGTTCACATTGTATTCCACTTAACCGACACGCTCCTGTTTCTACTGTGTACCGTCGGTACGGTTGCATTTTTCGCAGCGATTTACATTATTGTCTACCTCTTGACTGCCCGCACATATTACAAAATTGTTGAAGCAGTTTAAACAAATTATTTTCTCCCACAAGCAATATCCCCCGGCTACACCGGGGGACGTTGTTATTCTTCTACATTGACCTTTTCCATTTCATAAAACTGGCGGTCTTGCATTTTTACAAATGGCAGATAAATGATAATAGAAATGACCAAAATAATCAATTGCAACAGTGCTCCTTGCCACCCCGAAAGCAAAAATCCCGATATGAGCGGCGGTGTAGTCCAGGGAATTTGCGTGGAGATAAACGGCGCGATAAAGCCTATTTTAATAGAGAAATAGGTCAAAATTGCCGCGATAACCGGTGTTACAATAAATGGTATTGCTAGTATCGGATTCATGACAATGGGCAGTCCGAAAATAACAGGTTCATTAATGTTGAAAATGCCCGGTACCAACGACATTTTGGAAAGTGTCCGCAGTTGTCTGGAGCGTCCGGCAATAAACACGGCAATCAATAGTCCAAGTGTCAGTCCCGCACCGCCGAATTTACAGTAGATATCCACCATTTGCGGTCCGACAATAGCGGCGTTTGCGTTTGCTCCGCGGGCAATCAGTTCCCCTCCGGCATCCACAATTTTTTGGTTTGCTAGCACGTTTGCCGTCAAAATCGGCGACATAACCCCCATCACAATGTTGGGACCGTGCAGCCCGAACAGCCAGAACAGAGAAATTAACGCCATAATTGCAATGATACCGCCCAGCGAATCGCTGAGATGCTGCATAGGAAGCTGCAGAATCTGGTAGATGATAGCGGTCAGCGTCTTTCCTGCAAGCATATCAAAAATGATATACAACAGTAAGAACAACGTGACAATAACGACACCCGGAATAAGCGCGGAAAATGCGTTTGATACGCCTTCCGGTACACTTTCCGGCATTTTAATCGTAATTTTATGCCGCACAAACCAAGAGTAAATTGCACCGACCAAAAATCCTACCAATATCGCGGTCACCATTCCCTGTCCACCTGTCCAACTTTTCGGAATGACGCCGGAAATTGTTTGCAGCGCTACACCTTCGTTGCTAATAGCATTCATCACTTCTTCCGGCAAAGCCACAAAGGAATCGGTAATAATCAAAAAGGAAACCAGCGCCAACAGCCCTGCCGGAACTGCGTCCACATTGCTGTGCTTTGCCCAGTAGTAGGCAATCCCAAAGACCGCAATCAGTGCGATAATATCAAAGGTCGCTCCGGTTACTTGGTTGAGTGGTTCCTGCCAGCCCGGTCCAAAGATTCCCGCCATGAAAGTTTCCCAGCCCGGTATGGGAAAATTCCCAATCAGCATAAATATGGAGCCAATCAAAGTAATGGGCATGGTCAGCACAAATCCGTCTTTTAAAGACAAAATCGCCTTGCTGTTGGCAAACCGGTTAACCCATTCCATCATTTTTTCGGAAAAATTTCCGGATGTATTATTTTTCATAGTCTCTCACTTCACTTTCCTAACCCTTCGCCCCGCGTAGCAATAATGTGCTGATACCAATAAAACGAAAGTTTTTTCTTGCGGTTCAGCCCGTTCGCGTGGTCTACATAGATAAATCCGTATTGCTTTTTAAATCCATTTAGCCAGCTGAGCAAATCAATGACCGACCATGCAAAATATCCTTTCAAGTGGATACCTTCCATAACGGCTTGCTTTACGGCAGTTAAATGCGCTTCAATATATCGGATGCGTGGTACGTCGCAAATCACACCTTCCATAATGGGGTCCTCGTCTCCCAATCCATTTTCCGTGATGTATAGCTTGATATCGCCGTACCGCTGCCGCAGCATACGCAGCCCCTCCAAAAAGGCGTCCGGTGCAATCTCCCAGCCCCATTTGGTGTAGGTTTTATCCTCCATTCTAACCGTCTTGGTCACGCCGTCAAAAGACGGGCTGCCCGGTGCACCTGTTACGGTTTCATGTGATAAGCTCAGCGTTTCCTGTGTATCATTTTTCATCACGCGCTGGGGCTGATAATAATTTAAGCCCAAAAAATCATTCATGGGCGCTGCTTCACGGATATCGTCCAGCTCCTCCCGGCTCCAATCCGGCGTAAGGTTTTCCCGCTTTAGATATTCTTGCACAGCTTGGGGATATTCCCCTTTCAGCACCGGATCATAAAACCAATACGTATCCATAACGTTCGCATGATCTGCTGCTGCAATATTTTCCGGCGTGTCATCAACAGAAAATGCCGGACTAAATACATGCGTGATGCCAATTTCTCCAAATTGTCGTCGTTTCTTATATGCCATAACTGCACGCGCATGGGCTGTCAAAACATTGTGTGTTGCTTCAAAATAGGCTTTTTTATCATCTACCAGTCCCGGCGGATGTGCGCCCGCCAGATACCCATGCCGGCAAAAGACAATCATTTCATTGAACGTAATCCAATGTTTCACGCGATCCCCAAACGCATCAAAACAAACTTCCGCATATTTCACAAACGCTTCCGCTGTCTTTTTGCTGCGCCAGCCGCCTGCTTCTTCCAGCGTCTGTGGCAAATCCCAATGGTACAGTGTCACAAACGGCACAATTCCATAATGCAGACATTCATCAATGATTTGATTGTAAAAGGCAATTCCTTGGAGATTCACTTTCCCTGTCCCATCCGGTAAAATCCGTGTCCAGGCGATGGAAAACCGGTAGGATTCCAGTCCCATCTCTGCCATCAGTGCAATATCTTCCTTCCAACGATGATAGTGGTCCACTGCAACATCGCCGTTGGTGTTTTCAAATGTCTTGCCCGGTATTTTGGAAAACACGTCCCAATTGGAGACCCCTTTTCCGCCTTCGTTCCATCCACCTTCCACCTGATAGGCTGCCGACGCTGCACCAAATAAGAAATCATGTGCAAACTTCACTGTGCCCCGCCGCCTTCCGTCTGCATCATACTCAGCGCAGCTTCTAACACTTTATCGCCTTTTACCATTCCATAGTCCATGGAGTTAATCACGTCCACCGGAATGCCTTTGGGCTCACAAATTTTTTTTGCATTTGACAACATAAACTTTACCTGCGGTCCCAGCAGCACCGCATCGATTCCTTCTGTCCGCTGATCCATTTCACTTGCCGGATATGCTTCAATTTCCACCTCAATTCCCTGTTGCTGCGCGCTGGCACGCATTTTCTTCACCAGCATACTGGTAGACATACCTGCATTGCAAAATAATGCTATTTTTTTCATATATTCTCTGTCCTTTCTCAAATAAATTTTAATTCGTCATTCTGTTTTAAATCATTGATGCTCTTTTGCATGGAAAACAGCATATCCAGCATTTCCCGCACCAAAATGGCATTCATCAGGTGATCCTGCGCATGAACCATAAACAGTCCTACCGGAACTTTGCTGCCGTTTGTTTCCTCGGCAATCAGTTCGGTCTGCGCATCATGTGCCTTGGACATAATGCTGTCGCCTTGTTTGACCAGTTCTTCCGCTTCCTCACACTTTCCTTCTTTTATCTTTGTGAACGCTTCATAAAAATTAGATTTTGCGTCGCCTGCCATGGTAATAATCGTAAATATTTTTTCTTCCAATTGTTCTTCTGTCATCTGTGCCATGTTTTCACACTCCCAGTTTTTGTTTTCTTTTTAGTCTTTCCCCATTTTACAGATTTTATTTGGTAAATAACAAAAGTATGGAAAACAAAAAAACGGATAGAAGTATGACAGGAATACTTCTATCCGTTTTTAAATAAATTTATGTTACCAGTAATTGATAGAGGATGTCAGAAAAAACGTTTTCCACCGGCTTTTCCCTATTTTATGTTATCAAAATTCTATCTTCCAAATTCGTCTATCAAATACCGTCCGTCCGGCTGACGCAGCAGAAATACGTAAAATGACGTTGACGTCTGAGAAGGTTCATAGACTGAATTTTCATGCTGTGTCATATTAACATTTACAAAAATGTTAAAATCGTTGGATGACTTTGTATATTCGAGTGGGTCAATATTCATTTCTACAAGAGACGCCTTGGTCATGCCAAAGCAATACCCATCACCAAAAAAATTAGTTATCATAGCTTCCGTGCAATATCTTTTCATATTTTCCAAATCTCCCTGCTCAAAAAAGCGGAAAAATTGCTCCACAGCATATTCCGGTGTAGTGGGAGCATATTTACTCGTCACCACAACTGTGCCGCTTATATCATCTAATCTTATACTTGGTTTGTCAAGTCGCGTTCCGCTATTATCATATACGCTATATTCAACATTCCAAACTTGTTTATCTAACATTTCATTCACATAAGAATATGGAATATAAGTGATAGAGCCTTTTAAAATAGGAGCATTCTCCATCGCTTTTACAGAGGAAATATCTTGTCCTGCTAAACTAGGCGCAGGATTCAATACCAGGGAAGCACTGTCGATTTCTATACCAAATTGATACAGAATCGCTATAGTATCTACGCCTTGCGTTTGTGTAAGCTGCTGATGTGCCTCTGCCGCATAAGCACTGTTATCATAAAATGCAATATCTAATTCAATTTTCCCGTTATTCCATTTTATATTGCTGTACTCATTTTCCATAACGCC
>CBCTHD010000187.1:0-5384 GCA_965146615.1 uncultured Clostridia bacterium | reverse complement strand
TCTTGATAGGTTTCATCATAATCATAAACCTTTAACCCTTTTGTGATGATATAGGCAGCCTGGTCGCCCGCTTTCCCTTGATAACTTACTTGAATGCTGGCAATGCCCGCCCCATAGTTGTTTTTATATGCTGTTTCTGAAACAATCTGACGGTTGCTGACAAATTGGTAGGTGCCCGTCTGCGTATCGTATACAATTCCGATGGTTTCCTCCGCCCCGGCAGTATGCGAAATGCCCAGATTCACCCATTTCCGTCCGCTGCCGTCGTTCGCCGCCAAAGACACCGTGTTCGCACTGCTGAACACAAACAGGGACGCTTCTCCCGCCGCTTCGTTTAGGAATCCAACACGCGCTTCACCGGCTTGCATCTCTGCCTGCACGGTCATTTCAATATAGTATTTTTTGCCCGCTTTGATTTTGTCTGAAAAATTGATCCGCATGTCCGGACGGTTTGCGCTGGGAACCTCACTGTTCGTCAGCTGTCCAAACCGCACGCCCTCCTCCGCCGCTGTGGAAGAGGATATGCCGTCTGTGATTTGGCTGATGGCATAAGTGGACGCTCCGCGCGGGTCTTCCACCTTCACATTCTCCACCAGTTTCCATTCCGCTGCCTCTTCCGGCAGGACGGTAAACGTGAAATCCCGGGTTTCACCGGCTTCCGCTGCGCCGGCTTTTGTAAAGGATGCGCGAAGTGTTACTTGCTCCGCTTGCGCCGGGCGCGTTACGGTTCCATTTGTGCTGACTGCCGTCCCGTTTTCCACAGTCCATGTCACCGTGGTGCCGTTTGGCAGCGGTGACACCGGCAAGTTCAAATCCCATTTGACATTCTGTGCGTCCGTATTTGCACCCAACAGATAGCGTTCCGTTACACCCGCAATATCCTCTTGAAATGCTTTGTCCTCCGGTTGTTCCTGTTCAGCGCACAATATCGTAAAATCAAAGGTTTTTTCATCTGTATAGGTCCCCTGCGGCGAAGTGAACACCGCTTTGAGCTGCACCGTTTGATTGCCGTCCGTCTCCGTCGGGCGTGTTACTTTTCCAGTGCTGTCTATCCAGCTTTCGCCACTTATAACGCTCCATGCCACTGTGGTGCCATTTGTCAGTGGCGACGCCTGCAGCGTCAAATCGGAAACAATGTTCTGCGCGTCTGCATTGGTCCCCAGCAGAGTGTTTGCCGTCACGCTGTCTACATCTGCCTGAAATGCTGCTTCATTGTCCACCTCTGCCGCTTTGACCGTCAGCTTAAATTCTTTGTGTTTATCAAATCCATCTGTCGGATTGGTAACGGTTGCCGTCAAAATGACATCCGTGTCGACATTTGGTTTGTTGACTGTCACTCCATCGTCTGAAATGATTTGCGGATGGCTGCTGCTCCAGGCAATGTCTGCGCCCGCGAGTGTTTCCGGCAGCGTTTTGATTGCCGTCACATCTTCCGGGCTGTCACACACCATATCCATGGTAAGCTGTGCCACCGCATTATCTACTGTTTCATCTCCTCCCCCTTCTATCTGTGTCAGAGAGAAGGACGAAAATTCAATCGTTGCATTTTGCGGCTGCTCCTTCGCCAGATAAATTTTCAGCCGGTCCACATAACGGATTTCGCTCCGAACGCTCCAATCTGTCATGGGGAAGGTCGTCAAGTCCCCGGTTGCACCGCTCGTCGAGGTGGCAACAGGCGTGTCCGAGCCGTCCAAAAACACTTGGTATGTCTTTGTTTCGGTGTTGAACCGTGTTTTTATTGCTTTTTCCTGCGTCGTATTCTGATAAAGCTGTAGGGTGCCTTTTCCACCATGTAGGCTGCCGTTATAATATGCGGACATCCAGTTTGTTGGTCCCACCTCTGCTTTGAAGCGCCCGACACTGCTAAGACTGGGGGCATATCCCATAAAATCCAAATAATTCGCTTTACCCGCACTGCTGCTGGTCATTTTTAGGTTCATATCCACATCAAAAACGCCTTTCAGCTTATCTGCCCAGACAGCGGTGCGCGTTTCATCCGCTGTGCCGGTCGCCGCATAGCTGCGTTCATAATATTGGAATGATTTTAGCATACCGATTCCATAATCTGTTCCACTTTGTGTCTTTTGCATGACCAGCGCATCTCCGGTCATGGTAAAGGTTCCATACTCCACTTTTGTCAGGTCGTTGTTCGTTAACATTTCATATGGCTCCCAATGATATACCGCGGGATCAGTGCCCGCCGGAACGATTGAATAGTCCTCTTGCAGCAGCACTTGCCCCGTCGGCACTGCTTCTCGCTGCAAAATGGTAAAGGAAAAGGTCTTGCTATCGGTATAGGTGCCATTGGGGGAAGAGAAGGCTATTTGCAGCGTTGCTTGCTGGTCTCCCGTCCCATTGGCGGGACGTGTTACAGTGCCATCTGCCGCCAAATAATCTCCGCCTTCCGTGACGCTGACATTCACAAAAGTGCCATTTGTCAGTGGCGATGCCGGCAATATCAAATTGGTGATAATGTTTTGCGCGTCCGCATTGGTCCCCAGTAGGGATTCCGCCGTCACGCTGTCTACATCTGCCCGAAATGCTGCTTCATCATCTGTTTCGTCAAAGGGTGCGCCCCCCTGGGAATCATAAATTTCCAGTTCCCACAAGCTGGGTTCTATAGCGCCCACTTCTACGATCCGGAAGCGGACATACGTTGCCAAAACGCGGTCAAAGGTCACATCATAAGTCCGCAGGTTCGCGGTGCAGCTTGCTTCATATTCTTTTTCCTGTACCGGCATCTCCTGCCCATTTTTTTTGACCGGCGTCCAGGTTTCCCCGTCATTGGACACTTCCACAATAAACTTTGTCACGCGTCCATTAAATTCTTTCACGGTCATTTTATCAAATGCAGTCGGGACGTCAAACCGGATACCCGCCCAGCAGCCAACAACTTCCTCCATAGAAAGTCCAAATTTAGAGGACCACCGGGAGGTGCCGGTTGCGCTGCCGTCGTTGAGATTGGCCGCTAAAAATCGCGGGTCCGTCACGGATTTTTCGGGGTCGGCAATTCCCGTCCCTTTCAGCACCGCCAGATTTGTTGTGGCGTCTATCGCCGATTTGTTATATACTTCAAATTCCCATAGGCTGGCGCCCGCCTTTTCGCCTACATCTACAATATAAATACGGAGTCCCATGACTTCCATCAAATCAAAGGAAACGGTATTGGCGACAGAATGCGGAGCCGCGCCCTCCAGCGCCTCTTTTGTCTGATTGGGCAGCGCTGCGCCGTCCTTTGTGACTGTATTCCACTCGCCATCCGCATTTTTATATTCCACTTTATATTCCGTAATTCTGGAATCATATTCATAAAAGACGATGGTATCTGCTTGTGTCGGCGTACTGAATTCCACGCCGCACCATTCGTCGATTGCCTCTGTTGCAACGCTCCAGTTGGTCGTCCAACGCTGGGTATTTGCACCAGCTGTAATTCCGTCATTCAAGTTTGCAATGCCATAGTTTGCATTGAACACACTGCTTGCAATTGCCGCCCCGTCCAGCGCCAGATTTTGATTCGCCGCCGACGCCGCCATCGGAACTGCAATCAGGCTGATGGTCATTGTCAATGTTAGCAAAAGCGCACATAACCGTTTTCTGTTCATTGTTTTCTCACTCCTTCTTGCGTTAGCGGACAATGACGCACGCCTTCACGTCATCATCCGGCATGATGATAAACAGCCGGTCCGCATTGCCGCCGTCAGAACCTATCGGAATGGCTTCCCGCAGCGTCGCTGTGCGGATTTCCTTGGTTGATTCCTCGTAAATAAAGATCGGCGGCGCGTTGCGCTGTGCGACGCCCACGGCTTCACTACTGCCATCCAAGTCAATCGTCGCTTTTGTTACCAGTATGTTTTCCCGCACATCGATTTCATCAAAGTCCAAGCTCTGCAAGTATCCACAGATTTGTTGGTCATCTGTTCCCTGATAGCGGTAAAACGTGCCGACACCCTGTGCAAACGAGTAAATCTTTTTTACATTTTCAATTTTGTCCTGCCCGTTTTTCACAAAATAAATCAGGTCTCCCTTTTGCAGCGTGGTAATGATACGGTTTTTATCCACAATATTTACAGTTTCATACGTTACCTCGCCATCTTCCTCCACAATGGTCAATTTATATTTCGTTTCCATGCTTTCGTCCGAAAACTGCCGCAAATCTTTGACCATACCGAGTTTAGCACTGTTGATGTCAACATTGGACACCTGATTGGCGTCCATGGCTTCCGTTACCACCAGCAATTTCACTTTTTTGGTCACGGTGTCATATTCATAGCCCTGCGCATTAAAGCGCCGTGTACTGTCTGTGTTGTCAATACGCACCTGCACCATATAATCCTCGTCTGTGTTGACGGTTTCCGGCAGGCAGATGACCTTCGTATTTTCATCGATGGCAAAACTTTGTATGTTGGTGATACCGCCGAACACTTTGTCCTTCACATTATATTTGATTTTCTGTCCAACCTCGCCGCCTTGCAGCTGCGCGGATTCTATTGTGCGGATTTTGCCGTCCGTACCCAGTGTATATTTCACCGCCAGCCCTTGGTTCGGGTCAATTTTGCTCAGCAATCCTGTGGAACCTACACTTACACCGTTGAACGACACTTTGTCCGACACATCCAAAATCTCCACTTTTTCATTCTGGCACACCAAAACCGGAATCTCATTTTTGTCGTCTTTATCCTGTTCGTTCATTTCAATGTCTTCTTCAATTAGCTTCCCTGTTATCATTTTGACCTGTGTGTTGCCGAATCCGCCCTGTTGGCCGATTTGTGCAATGTAACCATATAGCATTGCGGAGGATAGCTCTTTGGTATTTGCTACACTGCCGCGCCAATCCAGATACGCCGTGACGGAATCGCCGACTTTGACAGTTGTTCGTACCGCTTCCTCTGCGTCATAAAACGTGCCGCCAATGACTAAGCCATCGTCTGTGATTTCGTCTATTGTTCCTTCTACTCGGTCGTGGGATACCACCAGTTGATAGAGGGTTTTATACTGGTCTACGGTAACGCTGATGATGTCGTCCGATTGAATGTCCTGCACCTCCAGCGTCTTGCCGTCCTTATCCTTCAGATGGTATTTCACATCCAAATTTTCTTTATCCACATTGATCAGGCGGCTGCCGTCCAGTTCAGAGCCCGGCATGAGATAAATCAAGTTCTCTCGAACCTCTTCCACTTGTACATTTTGATATTCGTCAATGAAAATCACGTCTGCCGCGTCGTCGCCAGTGTTGTCAATGAGTGTAATGGTTCCTCTTTCAAACAGCAGGGCATCCTCTGTATAAAGTTTGATCAGCACACCGTTTTTCACAATTTTTGGCTGCGCATCGATAGATATTCGTTCCTCCCGTCCGTCTTCTCCATAATACCGGACTTGAGACAAGG
>CBCTHD010000186.1:0-5389 GCA_965146615.1 uncultured Clostridia bacterium | reverse complement strand
TTCGTAGATGATATAGAAGCTGTCCAAATCAGCGGATACAGCCGCTTTGACGGAATCGAAATTGGAGATTATTGGGCACAGTTGGAAAAAGAATTGTACATGGACGATTTGGAAGTATCTGATGAGCCGTATGCAGGCGGCGGTCAGCAGGGAGAAGAGAATCCGCAGGAAACGCCGACGACTACACCAACGCCGACGGCTACACCTGCGCCGACAGCAACACCTAGCACGCAGCCCGCTCAAAACGGCGGGTATCAGGATGTATCGGGTAATCTGGTGAGCGTAACGAATGTATTGTCCGGCTTGGGAATCATTGAAGGATATACGGATGGAACTTTTCGACCAGACAGTGACGTGACACGCGCGGAATTTGCTACTATTATGGTGAAAGCCATGGGCTATGCAGGGTGGGGCGCGGAATTGGCTGCAACGCCTTTTTCTGACGTTGACCAAAGCAAGTGGTATTCCGGATATGTGAACGTGGCGGAAAGATTCGGCTTGATTCATGGCTTCGGGGACGGAACCTTCCGGCCAGAGGATAAAATTACCTATCATGAGGCGATCAAAATGGTTGTATCCGCTTTAGGATATGGTGAATTGGCGAGGGTGCGGGGCGGATACCCCAGCGGCTATGTAATTGTTGCCAGCGAGATACAATTGCTCAAGAGAATTCCCTCCTATAACGGGGAAGATAATATTACGAGAGCAGCGATAGCAAATATGGTATACAATGCGCTGGAAATTGATTTGATGCAGATGGTAGGCGTAGGGGAGCAAAATGAGTATAAAACCGTGAAGGGAGAAAATTTGCTAACTGAAAACTTACATCTGAATCGGGTGACAGGAATACTGCGGGCCGTGGAATATGATTCGATTGTTTATGGAGAGAAAGCAGGAGACAAAAAAATTATACTAAATGATGAACGCTATCATATGGAAACGGCAGCACAGGCGAGTGACTTGCTGGGTTATGAGGTTGATTGTTATATCGGCAACGGCGTGGACGACGAAAATCAGGTCTTTTTAGCAGTGAAAAGCAAGCGGAACAATGAAACCATCGTTTATGCGAAGGATGTGGTATCCGCTGAGACGGGCGGCACGATAAAATATGAAGATGATAATGGCAAGGCGGAACGGCTGAACATGGATAGCGATACAGAAGTGCTTTATAACGGGAAAGTATTATATCAATGTACGGACCAGGATTTGATGCCGGACAATGGAACCATGACATTTATCGACAATGACGGAGACGGAAGCTATGAAGTTGTATTGATTCGTTCCTTTGAAACCGTAGTGGTGGAGAGCAAAAACAGCGAAACGGAAACGGTGACAAACCGGCTAAATGGAGAAAGCTATCTGTTGGATGAAAGAAAACTGGATGTGCTGGAAATACTAAAAGACGGCAAGCCGATGTCGTTTTCTCAGATTAAAGACGACGATGTTTTGTGCATTTACCGCGACAGGGAAAATACAAAAGCCGTGGTTGAAGTCGTAGACAGTAAAATAAGCGGTGCGGTGACCGATTTAGATGGAGAAGAGTATATCGTGGTAAATGGAACTACATATCGGCTGTCGAAAGCGTTTCAAGATTGGATGGCATCGGAGGAGACACGGCCGACCAATCAGAGTGTTTCGTTAAATGCCGGAGATAGTTATGAAATATTCTTAGATAAGGATGGAGAAGTTGCATATCTGACGCTGATGGTTGCAAAACAAAAGTATGGATATTTGATACAAGCAGACTTGGGTGGTCGTGGTGTGAACAATTCGCCGCAGGTCAAAATCATGACAGACAGCGGTGAGATTCAGCTGATGGATTTTGCGCGGAGAGTGGAATTGAATCATACCACAGTAGATTCCGGCAGTTTGCGTGCATCGTCTGAGTTGTTTGCCGAGCCGCAGCTTATCAAATATGAACTGAATGCCAATGGAGAAATTAGAAAATTTGATACAGCGCAGCAATATCAGCAAGGCGGTGTGATAGGCGAAGATTATCTAACGCTGAACAAACAATACACCGATATAGAAAAAGCGCGCTACAAATCGCCTTCCAGAGCGCTTTGCGCCAACAGCTTTGTTGGTGTAGCGGAGCCTGGTCAGACACCAGAATATTTGCTGGCGGCCAATGCGGTGATTTTCCGAATCCGTCTGGAGGACGACGGGACCGTAGATGAAGAGTTGTCTGGTGTGACTAGCAATATTGCCAACGATTCGCAATTGGTGTGCAACGTGTATGACGCCAATAGCGCAAACGAAGCCAAAGCGCTGGAAATTATCATGACATCTAGTGCAGACGGAGAAAGCGATATTTATTCGAATATCGTAGTGGACCGCATTACAAAGGTCGTCGATGCGGATATGGAAGAATCGTATCGGCTATATGGGTGGCAGGACGGCGTCATGGCGCAGTTTAACAATGTAACGGCGCCGAATATAGATAAAATTCAGAAGTTAGATGTTGTGCGTTTAAAAGAAAATGTTCGTGGAGAAATTCATTCCATTGAAAAAGTGAATGATGGGCAGTTGGGTAAAATCAGACTGAGCGCATCTAAATATTTTGTCAAAGGGATTATTCTCAGTAAAGAAAACGGCGTCATTCGAGTAGCCTATAGCGATGATGGCGCCAGTGACAGTTATCGGATTGATGCAGTGGAGAATATTACTAAAATCAGCAGAGAAGATAAAGAAGTAGTGCGAACAGACCAATCGGAGCTGCGACCCTCTACGGAAGGTACGATGGATGGCAGTTATGTGATGATTGGTGTAAACAATTTTAATGTATCCGACATTTTAATTATGGAATAAGAAAAGGGGGATGGAAATGAAGTTGAAAAAAATGCTAAGAATATCTGCCAGCGTACTCGCGCTGGCAGCGACCCTAACTTGTATGCCGCAGACCGCAACTTGGACGCCGGTTTCCGCAAAAGGAGAATTGGATGCCAGCTTAGAGGAGGCTGTGGTATTAATGGTAGATACGCCCACGGCATTTGTGGGCGGCAGCAAAACAAGTGTGGACCCTATGAATAAAAAAGTGGTTCCGGTTATTGTAAATGACAGAACTTTAGTGCCGGTCCGCTTTATTGCCGAGAGCTTTGGAGCAACTGTTGACTGGGATGGAAGCCGTGATTTGGTTACGGTTCAAATCGGAGAAGACACGGTTCAATTGGTGCTAAACAGCCAGGAAATGATAGTGAACGAACAAACTGTATTGTTGGATGTTCCGGCAACAACCATAGAAGACCGTACCATGATTCCGCTTCGCGCCATGGCTGAAGCAATTGGGAAAAAGGTGTTTTGGGATGACAGAGGCTTGATTGTCATCAGTGATACGGAAGGGCTTATAGATGGGAAAGAAGACTTAATCAGCAAGACCATTGCAGCCTTTTCTTCCGATTGGGAATCCGTTATTCAGCATGCTGACGAAGTGGCGCATGGAATGCAGACTTTTTATGAAAACAGCAAACGGGAAAAATTTGTCATTGAAAATCAGTCAATGAAATTGGTACATGGGCTGGCAACGCAGCGGAAAAATATTCAGTCCATTGAAAATAGCAAGGGACAGACGTATTTGACGGACGCTATGGAAAATGTGGTGGAAGACGCTGCGGGCAATGTTTATTCCGACGGACTCAGTGAATATGACGGCAGAATTAATATCTATCGTTTGGGAACCTACTATAATGATGTGCATATTTTGGACATGCAGCCACAGAATATTTCTTCCGCCGGCAGCGGACAACAAGAAGTGGGCACGGTAAATTTAAACGGTGCATGGAAAGGAAACATGACTACGCCGCCAGTGATGGAAAATAATGCATTGACATTTACCATTACAGATAAAAAGGACCCCTATATTTCTTTGCGCGACTTTACCATACCGCTGGGAAACACGGACGCTGTGGAGTTTCGTATGAAATATACCGGTACGGCAGGAAAGGGACGGGTCTATTACACAACAGACGTAAATCCGAAGTTCAGCGAGGAACAGGCAGCTAGTTTTGATATTATAACAGACGGCGAATATCACACGTATAAAGTCAATTTAAAATCAGATTTATTGACAGGAAGTTTAACGGGGATTCGCTTCGATATCAACAGCGGTGAAGTGGAAGCGAAGGCGATGTTTGAGTCTATTGTACTGGTGAGCAGCGGAGACAGCGCGGTCAGCATGAAGACGGAGCGTATTTATCACACGTTTCCGGACAAACTCCATGTTGAAAATGTCTTCTATGCGACAGAGGATTTAAATGTAAAAGAGTTATATGTAGAGACAAAATGGAAAAAATCAGAGGTATCCGCTATTCAGATCAAAGATAACGGTGCAATCATAGACGGCGGACAGCTTACGAAGAGCGAAACAGTGGAGTATGTGGCAGCGCAGACCAAAGCGGGAACGTTTGGATTGATTTTTCCAAATACGACGCCAAAAACCAGCGTATCCGTATCTGAAGAAAGCGACTGTTGGGTCATTCGGCAATATGCGCCGGTAAGCGGAGCTGTGAAAAACAAAGATAAAATTCGAATCGGAACGCGCCTATTTACAGACGAAAACGGCGGGTTTGATTCCATCAATCAGGCAGCGCAGTTAGAGAGAAATCCGCTGAATGAACAGCAGATTAAACTCTTGGATGTGCAAGAACCGGAAAAATTTGAGGGCTATGACCCGTATAATGGCACGTATGTTTTCTACACAGAAGGATCTAACTTCAATGAAGCCTATTACGACCAGCCCCAAAAACAGCCGAAGGTAAAGGTTGCGATTCAAAATGACGATGCGCAAAGAGATGTATATATTAAAGTGCGCTCGGACGCGGGCGCTTTGGAATGTGCAGTCGTGTTGGACGAAAACGAGAACTTGCTGCCCATTCAAGTGGCGGTGAACAAAAACTTCAAAGGAGAAAATGAAGAACCGTTTTATGCAGAAGGAGATACCGCTTATGCGGAAAGTTATTTCCCGCTGTCACTGAACCCGCGTCAAAACGTGGAATTTACCAATTTACACCTATATCAAAACTGGGGAAAATATCCGTTGAAGCAAATTTCCGGCGTACGTTTCTTCCAGCCGTATTATCATTTGTCCACTGGCGTGACAGAAACAAATTGCTGGGTACCCTTCTATGTGGATAATACGGGGTTTATTTTACCAGATTTCCGGGCGAGAAGTGCAAAAATGTGGACAACGCAGCCGCAGTTTGACTCTGCCGGGACAAACAAAATTCTGGAATATACGGATAAAAACGGTCAGTTCTCCAGAGGGGAAAATACGTCAGCGTCTGTACCGAGCTCAGGACCGGTGTATTCTGACTTGAATTTAGGCTTCACCACTTATGATGGAAAACTAGATTATACGATTCGCAGCGTGGAATTTCCGCAGACGGATGAAAAC
>CBCTHD010000185.1:0-5395 GCA_965146615.1 uncultured Clostridia bacterium | reverse complement strand
AGCGGATACGCTGTGGAGGCGGTAGGCACAATGCAGGCAAACGGCATTGTGAGCGGCATGGAGGACGGCTCTTTCCAGCCGCAACAGAACACAACACGTGCACAGGCGAGTAAAATGCTTTACGAACTGCTGAAAAAATGATACAATAGTGACAGCAGGGTCCGCGGAAGCAATGATACGCAGGACCGGAGGGAGGAAAACGATGGAACTCTTGTTTGGCGATATTCATAACCATTGCGGCATAACCTATGGATATGGAAGTTTGGAACATGCGCTGCGGGCGGCACGTGCGCAATTAGATTTTTGCATGGTCACGGGACACGCTATGTGGCCTGACATACCGGAGCGCACACCGGAGCGCGCCTTTTTGGTAGACTATCATAAGGCGGGATTTGAAAAATTGAAAACACGCTGGGAGGATATTCGTGCGGCGGTAGCAGCTGCGGCAGCGGATGGGTTTATAACCTTCCAGGGCTACGAAATGCACTCGTCTCACTATGGAGATTACCACCTACTTTCACCGGATGACCATTTGCCGCTGATAGATTCGATTTCCCCCCGCAATTTGCTGGAAAACGTGTCGCCCAGCCCGGGAATTGTGATTCCCCACCACGTAGGGTATACGCCGGGCTACCGCGGCATTAATTGGGATGAATATGATGAACGCATGTCCCCCGTCGGAGAGGTTTCTTCCAAGCATGGCTGCGGCATGTCGGACGGTGCGCCCTATCCCTATTACCACACCATGGGTCCCCGCGACGGGCGGAGCACCGTGTGGGAAGGGCTGCGGCGCGGATATAAATTCGGGTTTGTCGCTTCCACAGACCATCATGCGGGCTATCCCGGCAGTTATGGAGACGGGCGTGCGGCGGTCTGGGCGGAAGCGGCGACCAAGGAAGCCATTTGGGAGGCGATTTTGCAGCGCCGTACCTATGCGGTCACGGGCGATAAAATTCGCTGCCGCTTTTTCGTCAACGGTGCGCCCATGGGCAGTGAGATTGCTGCGGACGCGCGCGACATTGACATTCAGGTGGAAGCCTGCGACTATATCGAAAGTGTCACGTTGTATAAAAACCTCAAACCGCTTTATGTGTTCCATCGACCGGAAGCGGAGGAGTCGGAAGGAACGTACAAAATTCGTATCGAGCTGGGGTGGGGGAAAAATACGGAGGAAGGATATTTGTGGGAATGCGCCGCCAAGGTGCGCGGCGGGAAATTCCTGGAGGTCGAGCCCTGCTTTCGCGGACGCAATGTGCTGTCGCCGGCGGAAAAGGATACAGCGGACGACAATGTCAACAATCTGCGCAACCGCATCGTGACGAGCAGCGGTAGCCTGGTGGAATTCACGGCGGAAACATTCAAAAATCCCGCTAGCACCGTTCCCGCAACAGCGGCAGTCAACCTGACGCTCAGCGGCAGCCCCAAAACAGCGCTGCATTTGCATGTAAACGGGCGGCAGATGACGGTGACGGTGGGAGAACTCTTAATTTGTTCCCGGTCGATGCACATGGACAGCTACAACAGCCACGCCTGTCTCGTGCACCAGGCAGTACCGGACACCGCGTACAGGTTTCGGGCAAACGTCAAGGATACGCCGTTGGAAAAACATGACTTCTATTATGTGGAAGTGCGCCAAAAGAACGAACAATACGCCTGGGTATCGCCGGTGTATGTAAATAAAAAATGAGCAGCAATGCTTTGTCTGCACGTTTTGAAAAAACAATTTGGCGGTAAGTGGGAGGGATAGGATGCAGGAAGGGATTCAGCGCCGTGCGGCAGTGATACGCAACCGGCTGCCGGAGGTGGCGCATGAAACGGTGCAGCGCGCGGAAATGTATCTACGTGGGGAGCACATCCTGCCCGGCACGGGTGCAAAGCCCCTGTTTGTGGGCGACCCAGTGGACTGGACAGACAACAAAGTGGGCGACAAGGAATATGTATGGCAGCTCAACCGTATGACACACTGGCAGCCGCTGTTGGCGGCATATGCGCTGACGGGAGAAGAAAAATACGCAAAAAAAGTGCTGGCAGAGCTTCTGCATTGGGTGGAAACGGTTCCTGCGCCGCACGTGCCGCAAAACGTTTCGGAACTGGAAGCGCGCTTTAGCGGGCCGCATCCCTGGCGCATTTTGGAGGTGGGGATTCGCGCGTATAAAACGTTTCCGCTGCTGCCGGCGTTTTTGGACGGCGATCCGCTGTTTTTCGGGGAGGTGCAAGCGGTTTTCCGCAAAACCATGCTGGAACATGCGCGTCTTTTGGAGAAGGTGTCGCCGGTGATGTGGCCAAACGCGGACCACAACCATTTTCTGATGGAAATGCTGGGGCTGCTCAGTGTGGCGCTGCTGTTTCCGGAGGAACGGGATGCGGACCGCTGGAAGAACATCGCGACCGCACAACTGGAACGGTGCAGCGCCGCGCAGCTCACGGCGGACGGCGGGCAGATTGAAGGGTGCCCCATGTATCATAACGGCTGCATGTTTTGGTTTGGACATAGTCTGCTGCTGGCGGCGCGATACGGATTTTCCTTCAGCAAGGACTATGTGGAGCGGTACCGCCGCGCGTTGGACTATTCCGTCTTTGCACTGCGGCCTAACGGCGAAATTATTTCCTGGGGCGATTCCACAGCGAAAAACAATGCGCCGCTTGCCGGCGCATATGGGTATAGCGTGTTTCGCGACATGCGCTGGTTCCGCGTCATTGCGCGCTACAGCAAACGAGAGGACATTTTGCGGGAGATTTCGGATCATCTTTGGCGTCTGCCCGATTTGGATGCGCTGCTGGACCGGTTGGAGGAGCCGGGAGAACTGGTCAGCTTGCCCTGCCTGAACTGGCAAAAACCGCTGAAACAGGTGTTTTTGCGCAGTGGCTGGGAGAAAGACGACATTAGCATTTTGTTCGCCTGTCGGACGCCCATTCAGAATTTGCACGCGCACATTGACCCCATGGGATTTGACCTGTCTGCGTTGGGCAAACCGCTGCTGCCGGACCCCGGCATCGTAACATATCAGGACAATGAGGTGCGCTACCGGCTGAAAAGCGCTGCCTATCACAACACCTTGACAATAAACCGCCAAGACCATTTTGCCTACCGTGGCTCCTTTGCCTATGGTCCCCAGAAATACGGAGAAATCTATGACGCGGCAGAGACAGGGGGACTGCGCTATGCCGCAGCTATCCATTTGGAATATGCTCCGGCAGTGCACCGCCGTGCGTTGGCATTGGTGGACAGCGCGTTTGTGGTGGTGCTGGACCGGTTGGAGGGACTGCGGCCAGAGGACAGCGTGCAGATCTATTACCATTTTAATGCCACAGAGGTAAAAGCAGTAGCCGGTGGATGGGCGAGTGCGGAGAAAGGCGCAAACATCGCCGTTTACCCCACCGCCGGTCTGACGGGAACCCTGCTGGATGGCATTGTGGGCGAGCGTGTCGATGTCTGGCATGAATCCAAAAGGCTGGAACTGGAAGAAAGCAGCGGCGGGGAGACGCGCCGGTATGCGGCAGTGCTGTGTCCCTTCCGTGAAATTCGCCCCGCCGTGGAAGGGCTCGAGTTTGACGGAACGGAATGCACCTTCATGGTGGACGGCAAACCGCACCATCTCCGGTGGGACAGCCACGGCGTGCGGAAGGTATAAAACCGGATTGCCCGGGAAATAAAAGAAATATAGAAACAAAAAAAGAACATTCCGTGTGATGTGGAATGTTCTTTTTTTTCTATGTGTTCCACCGTAACAGCGCCCAAAGGGAGAGGGAAAAACGCCCTTTTGGAGTGACGGGAAAAATCGCCGTTAGACAAATTATAACTCCCTGAATTTGCCCGGCGTGAGTCCGGTGACGGATTTAAAGGTACGGGTAAAGGTTTTGCTGTTGGTGAACCCGCATTGCTGGGCGATGGCGGTCACCGTTTCGTTGCTTTCTTTCAGCAGCGTTTTAGCGGCGTCAATGCGCACTTCCTTGATAAAATCAAACAGCCCGCGCCCCGTTTTTGCCTTAAACGTGTTGGAAAGATAGGTGGGGTGAAATCCAAACTGCGATGCAAGTGCAGAAACACTCAGCGACGGGTCCTGGTAATGCGCGTGGATATAGGCAATGATTTTCGGAATCAAATCGTCCTTTTGCTGATTCTCTTTGCAGTTTGTATTACAAATGTCGCGCATCATTTCCAGCACAATATTGCGGACTTCCTGGATGGATTTGCAGTCAAACAACTGTGCGATATAGCGTTCACTGTCCACCTCTTCATGAGTGGCTTCACCGCTGGCGGAAAGCGCTTTCATCATGGTACTAATCAGGTTGAACATCAGGCAGCGCGCCGCGTCGGACGAGAGAGACTGGTCGGACAAGTTGGTTTGGTAAATGATGTCCAGCGTCTGCTGTGCCTCTTCCAGCTTGCCTGCCTTCATGCAGCTAATGAGCTGCTGCTCCAGGTCAAGCGGATAGTAAAATTCGCCGCCGTGCAGAATCTGTGCATATTCAATAATGGTTTCCAGCCCCATAACGGTACGGTAATCGAGGGCTTCCAGCGCCTGGTTATAGGCAAGCGGCACATTTGCCACGCCTTTGTGCCGTCCGCTGATACCAATGGAAGTAATAATGCCGAAATGTTCCTTAACAAAGTCCTGCATTTGTTCCAGCGTTTCCCGCAGACGGTTTTTCGTGCCGGGCTTCAAATTGATGATATAGCCGACGGTGTAGTCTAAATCCACATAATAGGGCTGACAGAAATCAGCGCATAGTTCTTCAAAAATATTGGTAATCGTCAGATGTGCAAACCCAAATTTTTCATCGCGGGAGAGGTTCTCTGCCCCTTCAAAAAACGCGGAATAATCCTCAATATAAATCAAGGCGACCAGGAAGTCCTCGCTGACAAATGCAATATGATAGGTTTTAAAATGCTCCTCCAGCGTTGCACCTTCCTCGCGTCCGCGGACAAACCGCTGCAAAAACGCTGTCCGCAAACTGGCGGTCTGCGTAGACAAGACGCGGGAATATTGCTCAATCATGTTGGTTGCACTTTGGTAAATGGACGCTAAATCATCGTTTTCTTCCAGCTGTCCGCTTTTGCGGCGAATGATGTCAGCTAAGTTTTTGAGCGGATTGTAGCTATGCTTGACCGAGGAAAAAATCACCAGCATACCCAAAATCAGACACAGCAGAATAGAAATCCAAAACATGCGCTGAATGCTGCGCCTTTGTGCCCAAAAACGGCTTTCCGGAATCAGCATATAATAAGTATAGGTTAAAATTTCTGAATTTGTGGTGGAGGTAATGATTCTGGAATCCGGTTCCCCACCCTCCAACTGCTTGAGAAGGTCCGATTGCAGCGCAGCATCGCCCTGCGTGGTAATGATGTGGTCGTCCTGACCATCCACAATGGCAAACAGCCCGTTTTGAAACA
>CBCTHD010000184.1:0-5414 GCA_965146615.1 uncultured Clostridia bacterium | reverse complement strand
AAAATTCGCTCTCCGCCATGTATTTTGGCGCATTGGCTAAGGAATACGGGTTTAGTCTGGATACGCCGATTGCGGAGCTGCCGCAGGAGATCTTGAATGTGATATTGTACGGCAGCAAGGGTAAAAAAATGCAGTTTGAATATAAGCGGTCTTTTGGCAGCACATCATACATGGGAACGTTTGAAGGCATTGTGAACAATTTGGAGCGGCGTTATGCGGAAACGCAGTCTGACTATGCCAAAGCAGAAATCGAAGCGTATATGAGTAATATCCATTGTCCTGATTGTGTGGGAAAACGCCTGAAACCGGAGGTGTTGGCAGTAACCGTCGGCGGCAAAAATATCTATGAACTCACGTCTATGTCCATTGTCAAAATCATGGAATTTTTGGATCAGCTGGAGTTGACACCAAAACAACAACAGATTGCACACCAGATACTAAAAGAAATCAAAGCGCGTCTTGGATTTTTGGTAAATGTTGGATTGGATTATTTGACACTTTCGCGCAGCGCGGGAACGCTGTCCGGCGGCGAAGCACAGCGAATCCGTCTGGCAACGCAGATTGGATCTGGTCTGATGGGTGTTTTGTATATACTGGACGAACCCAGTATCGGACTGCATCAGCGGGACAATGACCGTCTGTTGGAGGCGCTGAAGCACCTGCGCGATTTGGGCAATACGCTGATTGTGGTGGAGCATGATGAGGATACTATGTATGCCGCAGATTGGATTGTGGATATTGGACCCGGCGCAGGCATTCACGGCGGCGAAGTTGTGGCACAGGGAACCGTGGAGGACATCAAAGCATGTGAAACGTCCATTACCGGGCAGTATTTGAGTGGAAGCAAAAAAATTGAAGTACCCGCCCAACGACGTCCGGGAAACGGGCACCTATTGACGATTCGTGGCGCAGCGGAAAACAATCTGAAACAAATCGACGTGGATTTTCCGCTAGGGATGTTTATTGCTGTGACGGGTGTTTCGGGTAGCGGAAAAAGTTCGCTCGTCAATGAAATTTTGTATAAGATTTTGGCGACGGAACTCAATGGTGCGCGCAAGCGTCCGGGAGCATATGATGAAATCATCGGGTTGGAATATACCGACAAGGTCATTGACATCGACCAGTCCCCCATCGGACGGACGCCGCGGTCCAATCCGGCGACATATACCGGCGTCTTTTCTGATATTCGCGACCTGTTTGCAAGCACGACAGATGCCAAAGCACGCGGCTATAAATCGGGACGTTTCAGTTTTAACATCAAAGGCGGACGCTGCGAGGCATGTTGCGGCGATGGAATTAACAAAATTGAAATGCATTTCCTGCCTGACATTTATGTACCATGCGATGTCTGCAAAGGGCGCCGCTACAACCGTGAGACTCTGGAGGTGCGCTATAAAGGCAAAAATATCAGCGAGGTGCTGGATATGACGGTGGATGAAGCGGTGGAATTTTTCGAGAATATTCCCAAAATTCACCGAAAAATTCAAACGCTTTCCGAGGTGGGGTTGGGCTATATCAAACTGGGACAGAGCTCTACCACGTTGTCCGGCGGGGAAGCGCAGCGCGTGAAGCTGGCGACGGAGTTGTCGAGACGTCCAACCGGAAAGACCGTCTACATTCTTGATGAACCAACTACAGGACTGCATACGGCAGATGTTCATCGACTGATTTCGGTATTGCAAAAATTTGTCGATGGCGGCAATACGGTGATTGTGATTGAGCATAATCTGGACGTCATCAAAACGGCGGACTGGATTATTGATCTCGGACCGGAGGGCGGCGACCGCGGCGGGAACGTCGTCGTAGAAGGACCGCCAGAAACTGTTGCAGAAACAAAAGAATCCTACACGGGGAGATATTTAAAAAAATACCTGTAACGTTCTGGATATGCAGTACAACGGAAGCTAACATAATAAAATACCTATGTGACCGGAGGAGTGGGGAAACGTGAAGGTAGTGACATTTAATTTGCGCTGCGCCGATGATCCGGATGGGAACTCCATTGCGGAGCGTGCGCCGCGTGTCAAGACGGTATTGGAGCGCTATGATGCGGATTTGGCAGGGTTTCAGGAGGCAACGCCTGCGTGGCTAGCGCATATTATTGCGGATTTTGGAGATAGGTACGAGATTTTTAATCAATATCGCGCGGAGAAGGATCTGGAATCGACACCAATGATGTGGAAAAAAGACCGGTTTGACTGTGTGGACAAGGGATACTTTTGGCTTTCCGACACGCCGGATATCGAGTCGAAGGGCTGGGATACCTGGGATTGTTACCGGATTTGCCTTTGGGCAACTTTGCGGGCAAAGGAAAACGGTGCCGTCTTTACCTTCCTGAATACCCACTATGGGTTTGGAGACGCCTGCCAGATTGCCAGCAGCAAGCTGATTATGGAGTATAGCAAAAAGACGGCGGCAATTGTTACCGGTGATTTTAACATGACTCCGGATTCAGCAGGCTATCGGCAAATGACGACTTTTTTTGCAGATGTAAATGCAGAGACTGTTCATGATACCCGCATAACCTATCATGGTTATGACCCAGGTCATACCGGTTCCTTAATTGATTTTTGCTTTGTAACGCCGGGCAGTATTGTGCCGGTTACCAGCAAGCGAATGGACGATTTGGTGGATGGAAAATTTCCATCGGATCACTATGGCGTATATTCTGAAGTTGAGATACAGAAAACGGTGTAGAAGAAACATTGGAATGAGAAAACAGGAAAATATAAAAAAAGACTTGTAATTTTCTCAGCCTTACGCTACAATAAGAATAGAAAGAAACGATACGTATGAAATGGGAACGGCTTCTTGATTCATGCGTATCTTTTCATAAAGTTTAACATGTAGGAGCGGAATAGCATGAAACAAGTTGCAGTCATCGGTTCCGGCAGTTGGGGATGCGCATTAGCAGTGTTGCTTGCCGGAAAAGGATATGAGGTTCGGCTGTGGTCTTTTTTTGAAGAGGAAAGCGCCGCGCTCTCAAGAGACCATGAAAATAAAGCCTGTCTGCCAGGTGTGAAGTTTCCGGATAATATTACGTGCAGCCATGACTTAGAATATTGTATCCTTGGCAGCGAAGCGGTTATCAGCAGTGTGCCGTCCAAAGGTGTACGCAGCACGGCGCAGAAAATGAAAGCGTTTTTGGATGTGGAAAAACAGGTTGTGGTCAGCGTTTCCAAGGGATTGGAAGCGGAATCGCTGATGCGTTTGAGCGAGGTGCTGAAAGCAGAAATTCCGGGTGTGCGGATTGCGGCGCTGTCAGGACCCTCTCATGCGGAAGAAGTGGCAAAAAACATGCCGACTACTATTGTGGCGGCGGCAGAAGATATCACGGTTGCGGAATATGTACAGGATTTGTTTATGACAGATTTTTTCCGTGTTTATAAAAATACCGACATCGCAGGCGTGGAATACGGCGGCGCGCTCAAAAATATTATTGCGCTGTGCGCCGGTATTTCCGATGGCGCAGGATTTGGTGATAATGCAAAGGCGGCGCTTATGACACGAGGAATCACGGAAATTTCCAGATTGGGTGTAGCACTGGGAGCAAAATCGGAAACGTTTTCTGGCCTGAGCGGCATCGGAGATTTAATTGTAACTTGTACCAGTATGCATTCCCGCAATAGGCGAGCTGGCATTTTGATCGGACAGGGCGTGAAAGTAGAAGACGCGCTCCGGGAAGTGAAAATGGTGGTGGAGGGCGTCCCGGCGACGCGAGCCGCTTATCATTTAGCAAAACAACAAGGACTTGAAATGCCAATTGTGGAGCAGGCGTACCGGGTGCGGTGTGAGGGCGGGAGCCCGGTGGAAGCGGTTACCGGTTTGATGCTGCGGGATCGTAAGCACGAATAGCAAAGTTAAACAAGGAATGTTTTTATGAAGAAAAAACACTTATTGATCGGACTGATAATTTTAGTTGTGATTTGTTTAGCTGGAATGCTCTGGTGGAATAAGCCTATAACATTTTTGGGTAATGTTCTTTGGAAAGATATTGTAAGGATAGAGGCATTTGATGGGGCTACAGGAAAAAGTTTTACCATTACAGACACAAAAGATATTGAATATGTTGTTGCAAATATTCAGGGAAAGTCCATGAAAAAAGAGAAAAGTTCTCTGGGATACATGGGTACACGGTTCCGGTTGCAGTTTGTTGATGGGAACGGGAAAAAAATAGATGAATTTATTATAAATTCTTGTGGCACGATTCGAAAAGACCCTTTTTTCTATTGTGATAAATCTGAAAGTTTATGCATTGATTATCTGAATATGCTTGAAAAGCAGCAGAAGGAATAAACAGATGATGGTTTGTTGTGTTAATAGCTGGAAATCAGTTGTTGATGAATCTTATGGGACAAGACCCGGCGCTGAAAAACCAAAAAGGGCTTCCGCGTGAAAGTATCCCTTTTATAATAGACGAGCGTTATTTGATGGAAATTTAGCAGAATTTGATCATTTTCTTAACCATTTGTCCGCCTTCAGAACCGGCTTCTCTGTTCGTCAGATCTCTGTTGTAACCCACTTTGTTGATGCAGAGGAAACGGCAAAAAAACAGACGAACATAAAATATGATTGGTATGACATGAGAGAAATGAAGAAACAGGCAAAATTTTAAGGAGGTAATCTCGCATGTGGGTTATATTTGCACTGCTGTCCGCAATCTTTGCGGCATTTACCTCAATACTGGCGAAAATTGGAATTGACGGCGTAAATTCCAATTTGGCAACTGCCATTAGGACAGTCGTAGTGGTTGCGATGGCATGGGGAATGGTATTTATTACAAATACCCAGCATGGAATTATGGAGATCAGCAAAAAAAGCTGGATTTTCTTAATTTTGTCAGGTTTAGCAACGGGTGCCTCTTGGCTATGCTATTACAAGGCGCTGCAAATGGGAGATGCTTCAAAAGTTGTGGCCATTGATAAACTAAGCGTAGTGATTACCTTGATTTTAGCAGTTGCACTCTTGCATGAAGATTTTACCATAAAATCAGCGGTTGGCGCTGCACTGATTACGGTAGGAACATTGGTTATGGTGTGGTAAATAAGTATATAATGGGCTGGTAGGCAGTGTACGGGCATTGGTGATTCTATAGGTAGTTCTAGGGTTAAATAAGCAAAAAAGGATACCTCCGTGTGAAGGTATCCTTTTTTATGATAAACGATTGTTATTTGATGGAATTTTCGTAGGATTCGATCATTTTCTTAACCATTTGTCCGCCTACAGAACCAGCTTCTCTGCTCGTCAGATCTCCGTTGTAACCCTGTTTCAGGTTTACGCCAACTTCGTTTGCAGCTTCCATTTTAAATTTGTCCATAGCAGCGGCAGCTTCCGGTACTACTAATTTGTTACTAGAGGTGTTGTTACGAGCCATTGTTCATTCACTCCTGTGTCAAAATTTTGTTTAAAATATT
>CBCTHD010000183.1:0-5430 GCA_965146615.1 uncultured Clostridia bacterium | reverse complement strand
GTACTTGGTACACGCTTCTGTCGTTACAGTGAAGCCCTGTGGTACCGGAAAGCCCAGATTGGTCATTTCCGCCAGGTTGGCCCCTTTACCGCCGAGAAGATTCCGCATGCTTGCGTCGCCTTCTGTGAACAGGTAAACGTATTTTTTGCTCATTTGTGATTACCTCCAACTATATGATATTTTGAAAGCACGCCGGGCCTGTCCGCCGGGCAGAGCTATTATGAACCGGTAAAACATGTAGGTAAAAATGACGACATGCCATTTTTGCCTACACACTCACTCAATCTATATAATATACAAAAATCAAGGAAATGTCAAGAATAAATTCATATTTCAATAGCGGTCCTTCTTTTTGCTGCCGAAATAACCGATATGCTGTCGAATAAAAGCGAAAAGAAGGGGTTCCGCCGCTGACAGAAGAGCGTCCTCCGCGCGGTATGCAAAGCAGCGCTGCACCGGGGCTGTCAGGATATATTGAAACATTGCCAGCAAGGCAGGCGTTAAGTTTTTCTTTGCTGCACACCCGCTGCACAGGCAGGTGCCGTTTTCTGTATCGAACCATACCAACGGACCGGGCGCCCCACAACGCGCACAGGCGCTGAAATTTGGCGTAAACCCGGCGGTTTGCGCCGCCTTTAGCAGAAACGTGAGGTTCACTTGCTTTGGGGCGGTTCCGCGGCATAGCAAATGAAAACTGCCCAGCACCAACCGCAGCATCGGTTCGGCATAGTCGGCAGAAATGCAAAGATACCTTGCGAACTTTGCAATTGCCGTCGCTGCCTCCAACCGGTCTAAATCCTCCGCCAACTCCATGAAAACCTGAAGCGGCGCGGCAGATTTGAGAGAATAAATCTCTTTTTTGGCAGGATACAGAACAAATTCTGCATAGCAAAAACATCGCGTGGCGTTATGTAATCCCGCTTTCATACTGCGGGCACCTTTGGCGGATATCTGTATCACGCCTAAGGTGGGGGACAGAACGCTGAGCATTCTGTCATATTCTCCTATGTTCGTGTGCTGGATCACCAATCCAGTCGTCTTGATCAGCGGCATTTGCGTCCTCCTCACCATCTTGCGACAGGCTGCTGTAGAATAAATAATCGGAAATGTGCCCTTTTTGGCAGAATAAATTCCAAGCTAACTCTTTTGCTTCCATAGAATGCACGCCCCCTCTTTTGGTGTGACATCAAATTTTTGTGTCATGGAAATAGTGTTTGCCAAAAGAGGAAAGAATATAAGAGTAAATGTTTGTCATTTTTATGGTTTCAGTTATTTTTAGCTGCAAAGCGGCTACAGCGCCTTTTTATCAATAGGTTTTAATACACTTTTTTAATGTGCGACGATAACACAGCCCGCCTTTTTCGACCTCGGATACCACTTCCAGTTTTCCGATGCGAACCAGTTCTTCTATACGAAGTGCAATCCACATGTCGCTAATGCCAAGCCGGTACTTGCTGAGAATACGCCCGATCACCGCTGCTTCCTGAAATGTCTCCCGTTCCGCTGCAATTTCGCGAAGAATAAAATCGTCATAAAACGTTTCCGGCACACTGACAAGTTGTCCGTTTAGCACTGCCCGCAACGCAGCGTTTTCCTGTTGCAGTGTCTGCCAATGCGCGGCACAGCTTTTGCGGAACAGTGGCGGCGCAGGTTTTTGCAAGGATACATATCGGTGCCATTCTCCGGGCGCCACTTCTCCCCAGCTGGTTTTCTGCAGGACTTGCATGTTTTCGTTGGTTTCCCATTCCGGCAGCCGAACAAGATAAAGCAGTTCGGGCGGGTTCGCTAATTGGTCTAGTTGGGTCATAAACCAGTACAACCCACAGAGTTCATCAGGTTGACTGCTGTACCAGATGCGCAGTGCTTCCTCGGTTGCCATACGGGCACAGAGCGCTTTCAAATCGTCTTTTGCCCTCTGCAAAATTTCCTTGGCGGTCCGCTCTGTCTCACCTAAGTCATCAGGAAAAATATGATACAACTGCTTTAATACCTGCTGTCGGTGCTCGTCAAAGTTGTTTTCTGCAACGCTGCCAACGCTGAGCGCCAGGGGGAATCCAAAGACATCAGCGGGATTGCCGCCCAACGGCGTGGCATTTTCCCATGCGCGCCGCTGGCGTTCTTCTGCTTTCTGCTTCGCACGCCGCAGCTCCCGTCTGGTCGGTTTACTGCCGTCTGAATGGGTGACAAACACACCGATACTTCCATCCTGATAGTCACCCACGCCATAATGCTGTGCCATTTTTAGGCTCCCGCATGCACTGTCGCTAAATACGATTTCAATCATTATTGCCATCCTTTCAAACACGGAACACCTACCAGTTTATCAGTTTTATTTCGGCTCCGGCAGCACATAGGATTTTCCCATTTGGTCGAATCGGAATAGAGATGCAATGACGCGGTTTACATCATCGCAGCAAATCCCATCAATTTGCGCCAGCAGGATATTTTCGTCCCGCACATTCCCGTGGATTACCGTTTGCTTGCCAATTTGGCTCATGCGGCTGTAGGTGCTTTCCTCCGATAGAATAAAAGAGCTTTTCATTTGCTCTTTGGTGCGGCGGAGTTCTTTTTCGGTAACGCCGTCCCGCCGTAGCGTCTCAATTTCCTGCATGACCAGTTCCTCCACCTGGGCGGCGTTGGAGGGACTGCACCCCGCGTAAATGCCGGTATATCCGCTGTCGCGGTAGGAAGTCGGATAGGTATAAACGCTGTAGGCAAGTCCTTTTTCTTCGCGGATGGATTGGAATAAGCGTGAACTCATGCCGCCGCCCAAAATGTTGGAAGCGGTGAGCAGCGCATAGATGTCCTCGTCGCGCGAAGGCAGCCCGGGGAACGAAAACGCCAGATGTGCCTGTTCGATTTCTTTGTATTCCGTCTGTGTACCGGCATGATACACAGGACGCGTCCAAGAGGGTTCAAACATGTCTTGGTATGGATAATCTGCAAAATAGCGTTCCGTCAAATCCACAATGGAGGCGGGGTCAAAGTTGCCCGCAAGAGCGATGACAACGTTGCCTGCGGCATAGTGCCTGCGCATATAAGTGCGTATGGAATCCGCTGTGAAGGTAGAAAGGGATTCTGCGGTGCCCAAAATATTTTTACCGATGCTGTGATGGGGAAAACAGAGTGAATTCAGCGTTTCCTGTACCAATTCTTCCGGTGTGTCCTCATACATGCGGATTTCTTCCACGACAACATCTTTTTCCAACGCAAGGTCGTTTGGCGCCAAACGCGGATGGGATATCATGTCGGACAGAAGTTCCATTGCTTCTTCCAAATGGGAATCCAGCGTTTTAGTGTAAAAACAAGTGCATTCCCGCGCGGTAAATGCGTTCATATATCCGCCAATATCGTCCATGTGCTCCGCAATTTCCCGCGCACTTCGGGTTTCGGTTCCTTTGAACAGCATGTGTTCAATAAAATGGGAGATACCTTCCGTCTCTGGCGTTTCATGGCGGGAGCCGTTGGCAATCCAAATGCCAAGGGAACAACTGCGCAGATAGGGAAGATGTTCATACACCAAACGGATGCCGTTTGTTAAAGTTTTTCCTACAATCATATGTGTACTCCATTTCTTGTGTTTTTGTATCAGGCAACCATTCCAATTCCTGCCACGGACAGGCATGAAATCCGAAAAAGGCAGAAACCAAACTGCTGTTTCGTTTCCGCCTTTTCTTTATTGGAACTGTCAATCTTAATCTAATACCTTTGCCAAATTGATGCGTCCCATACGGTCAATTTCTATGACACGGACGCGCACTTTATCGCCTACACTGACAACGTCTTCTACCTTATTGATACGCTCTCTCGCCAGCTTACTGATGTGAATCAGACCTTCTTTACCGGGCAAAAATTCAGCAAACGCGCCAAAATTCATAATTCTGGTAATTGTTGCGTCAAATTCCTGACCGACCTCCGGGTCGTTGGCAATGCCGTTGACCATGGCAATCGCTTTTTGCGCGCCTTCTTCATCAACGGACGCAATAAATACATGCCCATCGTCTTCAATATCAATTTTCACGCCGGTTTCAGCAATGATTTTTTGAATGACTTTCCCGCCGCTGCCGATAACGTCGCGGATTTTATCGGGATGAATCGTCAGTGTATACATCTTCGGTGCATACGGAGACAGCGTTTCCCGTGGCTGCGGGATACATTTAAGAATAATTTCATCTAAAATATAATATCTGGCATCACGTGTTTTTTCCAATGCTTCTTTGATAATTTCCGGCGTTAATCCGTCAATCTTAATATCTACCTGGATAGAAGTGATACCCTTTTTGGTGCCCGCCACTTTAAAGTCCATGTCGCCGAAGAAATCCTCCAGCCCTTGAATATCCAGCATGGTCATAAAGCGGTCGCCTTCCGTAATCAAGCCCACGGAAATTCCGGCAACCGGCGCTTTGATGGGAACGCCCGCATCCATCAGCGCCAGCGTACTGCCGCAAACGGAACCCTGTGAAGTGGAACCGTTAGAACTGAGCACCTCCGACACCAAACGGATTGCATACGGGAATTCTTCCTCCGACGGAATCACCGGCTCCAAAGAACGTTCCGCCAGTGCGCCATGCCCAATTTCGCGGCGCCCCGGTCCGCGGGACGGACGCGTTTCACCGACGCTGTAGGACGGAAAATTATAGTGGTGCATATATCGTTTTGATTCGTCGGTATCAATACCATCCAACTTCTGAATATCTCCCAGAGGACCCAAAGTTGCGACTGTGAGCACTTGCGTCTGCCCGCGCGTGAACAGCCCGCTGCCATGTGTCCGCGGCAACAGACCGACTTCCGCGGATAACGGACGGATTTCATTCATGCCGCGTCCGTCAACACGTTTTTGTTCGTCCAACAGCCAGCGGCGAACAATAAATTTTTGCAGCTGGTACAAGCATTCGCCGACTTCTGCTTCCCGCCCCTCAGATTTTTCGCCAAAATGTTCAAAGATTTCCTCTGTGACCACTTGAAGGCGCTCATCACGAACGGTTTTGTCGTCCGTATCAAGCGCAAATTTCACTTTATCGATAGCAAAATCCTTAATTTCGTTATACATTTCTTCATCGACGTGCTTTTCTTCATATGCCAGTTTGGGCTTGCCGATTTCCTCGCCAATCTTCTTGATAAACTTGCACAATTCTTTGATTTCTTCGTGCGCTTTAAGGATTGCTTGGAGCATGATGTCCTCCGGCACCTCACGCGCGCCCGCTTCAATCATGACAACTTTTTCCATCGTTCCAGCAACAGTTAAGGTCAGATCGCTTTTACTGCGCTGTTCTTCCGTTGGGTTAATGATCAGCTCACCGTCAACCATTCCGACATTTACACTTGCTACAGGACCCTTAAAGGGGATGTGAGATATTTCCAGAGAGCAGGCTGCGCCAATCATTGCGGCGATTTCCGGCGCGTTGTCATATTCTACGGACATCACGGTTG
>CBCTHD010000182.1:0-5450 GCA_965146615.1 uncultured Clostridia bacterium | reverse complement strand
AGGTCATTTGCCATGATGATTTCATGAATTAAGTCCTCTGGGTAATAAGATGCCACGGCTTTCCTCTCTCCTCTAACAGACAGCCCCTGCACGGCGGAGGCTTGTCCAACTTGGCACATTTTACTTATATTCGACAAACAATTGAAAAACCCTTTTTATTTTTCCCACAATTTATTTTCTTGTTTAAATTCACGGCAATTTTCTCGTAAAACACCGTTCCAACTGGAAATTGTATACAAAAAAAACTCGTTTCTTTTAAAAAACCGTCCATGCCTTAGGCACAAAAATTTCTTCAAATTTATGCACCGCATAGCTGTCCGACATACCCGCGATATAGTCGCACACCACGCGGCTGATGCCAAAACGCTCGATCAACTTTTGTTCATCCTCCGGTAATTTATCCCGGTGGGCGCAAAAATAGGTGTATAAAGTCTCCACAATATGTTCCGCTTTGGTTTCTTCCTTTTTTGCAACAGACCCGATATAAACCGTACTTGCCATGTAGCTGCGGAGCGTATAAACCGCATCCGCCACCTCCGGCGTCATGGCGACTTTTCCATCTACAAAGCCGGTATAAATCACATTTTTCACCAGCGTATCGATCCGTTCGCTGCACGATTCGCCCAATATTTCACGGCAATGCGCCGGAAGATCCTGTTCCGTAAGAATACCGGCCCGCAGCGCGTCGTCGATGTCATGATTAATATAGGCAAATTTATCGGAAAAGCGCACCACCTGCCCTTCCATTGTCATGGGCAGGTCTTTGGAACGGTGGTTTAATATCCCGTCCTTGACTTCATAACACAGATTCAGCCCTTTTCCATTTTCCGTCTCCACCACGCGGATACTTTGCCGGTTATGTTCAAACCCGCCCTCGTGCACGCGGTTCAGCGCACGTTCTCCCGCATGTCCAAACGGCGTGTGTCCCAAATCATGCCCTAAGGCAATGGCTTCCGTTAAATCTTCGTTAAGCCGCAGGCCGCGCGCAATACTGCGTGCAATCTGTGAAACCTCCAGCGTATGGGTTAAACGGGTCCGGTAGTGATCGCCCTCCGGCGTAATAAATACTTGTGTTTTATGTTTCAGGCGACGAAACGCTTTGGAATGAATAATACGGTCCCGATCCCGCTGAAATGGCGTGCGAATTTCGCACTCCATCTCCGGCCGTTCCCGCCCGCGCGTGTTTTCCGAAAGCATCGCCTCACTGCATAGCATCAGCCGTTCTATTTCCTGTGTCCGCTCCCGAATCGTCATACTGCCTCACTTTCTACCGCACAGTTCCACTAAAATACTGTCTTCGGCACACCACAATTCTCCGTAAAATTCTGTCCTACTATAATATATACGACATTCATAGGCAAAAATCCTCTTTTTATCGTGAAAAAATGCATAACCAAATACAGGAAGGCTGTGTACTAGTCCATGCAACACGGTGTTTACAGTGTGCCGGCAGCATAAAATAATCTCCGGCGCCGAGCCGTTTTTTCTCACCATCTGCCAACTCCAGCACCGCTTCCCCCTGCACAATTAAAACCCACTCGTCCTCCGTCTGGTCATACCAAAAGCCCTCCGGCGATTGATGTCCACACGAAATGATCCGCTCTATTCGTACATTTTCCCGTTCCTCCAACACTTCCATCAGCTCCTCCGGCATTGGTTTTTCCGGTTGGTTTTCAAACAAATTCATCGCTGTCCTCCTGATAAAAAATAAAGCTGCGCACAACACTCTGCACGCAGCTCTTTCTTTTCATTCTGTTTATGCTTCTTCGCCGTCTTCTGCTGCCGTCTCTTCCGCTGGATCCTCGGGTTTTGCAGCTTCTTCCTCTACTGGTTCCTCCACAGCAACTTCCGCAACTGCCGCTTCCTCTGCAACAGCTTCAGTTTCTGCTACTTCTTCCGCAACCGGTGCTTCTTCTGCAACCGATTCCTCTACTGCTTCAACCGGCGTTTCTTCTGCTTCCGCAACAGCTTCTTCTGCTTCTTCCGGAACTTCCACAGCAGCGTTTTCGCCATCTTCCAGCAGGGCACGAATGCTCAAAGAAACTTTTCCTGTATCTTCTTTGATGTCAATAATCTTTGCATCAACTTCCTGACCGACACTTCACACTTCCGCAACATTTCCAATGCGGCGATCCGCAATCTGGGAAATGTGAATCAAACCATCTACGCCCTCCAAAATTTCAGCAAATGCACCAAAGGACACCATTCGAACAACTTTACATTTTACAACGTCTCCAACATGGTATTTGCTCTTGAAGATTTCCCATGGATTATCTTCTACACGTTTGTACCCCAGGGACAGCTTCTGTTTTTCTACATCAATATCTTTGATGTTGCATTCCACTACTTGTCCTTCGCTCAAGATTTCAGACGGGTGGTTAATGCGTCTCCAGGATAATTCAGAAATGTGAATCAAACCATCTACACCATCCACATCAACAAATGCACCAAATGGCACCAGACGTACAACCGTACCATTGACAATATCGCCAACTTTATGATTGGATTCAAAGTGCAGCCACGGATTGTCTTCGTCTTTTCTGTGCCCCAAAGAAATTTTATGATTTTCTTCATCCAGCGCTTTGATGAATACGTCGATTTCATCGCCGACTTTCACCACTTCGGACGGATGATGAATTTTTTTCCAAGACATTTCAGAAACATGCAACAGACCGTCTACGCCGCCGATGTCCACAAATGCGCCAAAATCCGTAATGGATTTTACCACGCCATGGTATTCTTTTCCAACTGCGGCTTCCGCCCAAAATGCATCTTGCTTTTTCTGAGATTCTTCCTTCAGAACGCTCTTGATAGATCCTACCACACGGTGACGACGTTCATTGATGTCAATGATGCGGAACGGAAATTCTTGTCCTTTGAGTTCCGATAAGTCTGCCATGTAGCGTTCACTCGCCTGGGAAGCCGGGATAAAAATACGCATACCATTCGCATAGACTGATACGCCTTTTTCCATCACTTCCACAACGCGCCCGGTCAGGATTTCATTATTTTCCTGCGCCGCAACGATTTTTTCCCAGTTCTTTTTCTGCTCTACTTTCTTTTTAGAAAGCAGGACTTGTCCTTCCACGTCATTGACGCGGATAACAAATACTTCGATTTCATCGCCAACTTTTACAAGATCAGCCGGGTCCGCCGTCGGATCATCCGACAGCTCAGACAGCGGGATAATACCGTCGGACTTAAAGCCGAGGTCAACCAATACTTCAGTGGGGCGAATTTCCATTACCGTACCGCGTACCGTCTCTCCTGTATTTAAAGTTTTTAAGGATTCTTCAAACAGCTGAGCAAATTCATTTCCCTGCTCTGCACCGTTTTTCATGTTTTCCTCCATAGTGTGAATAACCTCCTTTATTATATGGCCCGGCGTTGAAGCGCCTGCCGTGATACCAACAGTACCGCTGCACCCGCAGCTTTTCTCGAGTTCCTCTGCGCTCTCAATCATACGGGTATTGCTACAATAAACGCTGCACACTTCATACAGCTTACGCGTATTGGAACTCTTTTTGCCACCTATGACAATCATTTCATCGACTTGTTTTGCCAGTTCCGCCGCCGCCTGCTGCCGCTTGGCAGTAGCGCTGCAAATGGTGTTGCACACCACCACCTCGGAATTTAATTCTTGCAGCCGGATAACTGTCCTGTCAAAAACATCCTGTTTGATGGTGGTCTGTGCGACTACACAGATTTTTTCGTCATAAGCCTCCGCTTCTGTTTCATCTCCTATCACTGCACTATTTCCGCAGCACCAGCCGCAGATTCCGCGCACCTCAGGATGAAGCCTATTTCCTATTATAACAATTTTATACCCCTCTTGGCAATACTTTTCTGCAATATTGTGAATTTTTTTTACAAATGGACACGTTAAATCTACCACATCACTAAAATTTTGCCGAAGAATTTCTTCCTCCTCGCGTCCGATTCCATGTGCCCGAATAATAATTTTTTCCGGATGGTTCCCCTCGATTTTCTCCAACGGAATGATTCCGCGCGCCCGCAAACGTTCAATTTCCTGCGGATTATGAATCAGTTCTCCATACGTATAAATTCTGCCGCAGCGCAACGCTTCCTGCTCGGCGAGTTCCACGGCACGCTTTACGCCAAAACAAAATCCACAGCAGTCTGCCACTTTAATGCTGTTATGCAAGATTGCTGTCACCTTCCATTAACGCTGCAATACGCTCATAGAGCAAGCGCCGCAACGCTTCATTTTTATCAGTTATCGTCTCATCTTCCGTGATTCTATGAACTTCTTCAAGGGTAATACATTTACCGATTTTTACCTTCATACAGGAAAATGGACGGTATTTTCCGCAAATCGCAACCGGAACAATCGGAACGCCACTGCGCTGCGCAATGACAATCGCACCGGGCTTCACATCTTTTTCTCGCAACTGTTTGCGCCGCGTGCCCTGCGGGAACATCAGCAAATTTTCACCGCCGCGCAAGATACGGATACAAGTTTTCACCGCGCTTACATCCGCGCCGCCACGGGTAATGGGTGTTGCGCCCAAATGGCGAATCAGCCATGCAAACGGTTTGTTATGAAACAATTCCTCTTTTGCTAAAAACCGCAGCTTCCGCGGCACCATCACCGCCACAGTCGGCGGATCCAGATTGCTTAAATGGTTGCTGCAAAACAGCATACCATCGCCTTTTGGCAAATTTTCTTTCCCCTCCAGGCGAATCCAAAAAACCAGCTTATACAGTACCCATACCAAGGCTCTGATGATCATGTAAATTGTCTTGTTCAAGCTGACACTTCCTTATGCGGGCAGCTCTCCTCCCAATTCCCGGCTGACAATTTCCAGCAGCTTCGCACACGCTTCTTCCAGGTTCAGCCCGGTCGTATCCACTTCCAGAGCATCGTCCGCTTTTTTCAGCGGCGCAAATGCGCGGCTGCTGTCATTTTTATCCCGCTTAATAATATCTTCCAGCACGTCATGATACGTGGCGTCCAAGCCTTTTTCCACAAGTTCTAAATAGCGGCGCTGCGCACGCTCTTGCGGGCTGGCAGTCAAGAAAATCTTCACTTGGCTCTCCGGCAGTACATATGTCCCAATATCGCGCCCATCCATCACGACATTTTGCTGCCGCGCAATATTTCGCTGCAGTTCCACCAACTTCAAGCGGACTGCCGGTATTTTAGAGACATCTGACGCCGCCATGGAAACCTCCGGCGTGCGTATTTTTTCACTGACGTCCGTTCCGCAGACCGATACCCGCTGCACGCCTGTGCTGTCATGTGTAATCGTCATTTCTATTTCAGGAAGAAGCCGTTTTACGCCTTCTTCATCCTTGGGGTCTGTGCCTTGTGACAATGTCCACCAGCCTACTGCGCGGTACATTGCCCCAGTATCAATATAAATAAACCGGCATTTTTCTGCCAGATATTTTGCAACGTCAACAATTCTTTCTTGTCTCCAATGAGT
>CBCTHD010000181.1:0-5475 GCA_965146615.1 uncultured Clostridia bacterium | reverse complement strand
TAAATCTTTTTTCATTTTTTCCTAAAAAATACTTGACTTTTTATTTGCAGGCTTACTCTAAAACCACTTTGTGATATACTTTTTTCCCTTTCTTAATAATCATCTGCCCTTCCTGAAACAGTTCCTCTGTCACTATCAGATTGACGTCTGTCACCTTATTGCCGTCAATGGACAAACCATTTTGCATAATCAGGCGCCGCGCTTCTCCTTTCGACGGGCATAGACCTGTTTTTATCATCAGATCCAGAATCCCCATTCCCAGTTCATCTCTCCCAATTGTTGTCGTCGGCATATTAGCAGTGTCTCCGCCGCCGCCAAACAAACTTTCCGCAGCGGCGCGCGCTTTGTCCGCTTCTTCTTCACCATGCACCAACTTTGTCACTTCATATGCCAGCAAACGCTTCGCCTCATTGAGCTGCGCACCTTCCATTCCTTCAAATTTCCGGATTTCGTCCATCGGCACAAAAGTAATCAAACGCAGACATCTCAGCACATCGTCGTCCTGCACATTTCTCCAATATTGGTAAAAATCATAGGGCGTTGTTTTTTTCGGATCCAGCCAAACAGCACCGTTTTCTGTTTTCCCCATCTTTTTCCCATCGGAAGTTGTGAGCAGTGTAAATGTCATTCCATACACATCCTGTGACTCTACGCGGCGAACCAAATCAATCCCGCCTAATATATTAGACCACTGGTCATCGCCGCCAAGTTCCAATTTACAACCATAATTTTGATATAGCTTCAAAAAGTCATAACTTTGCATTAGCATGTAGTTAAATTCAATAAATGACAGACCTCTTTCCAGACGCGATTTAAAACACTCTGCCGTCAGCATACGATTGACTGAAAAGTGTACACCAATATCGCGCAAAAACTCAATATATTTCAAATCTAACAGCCAATCTGCATTGTTCACCATCAGTGCTTTGCCATCGGAGAAGTCAACAAGTTTCTCCATCTGTTTTTTAAATTGCTCAATGTTATAGTCAATTTCTTCTTTACTCATGATACGGCGCATTTCAGTTTTAAAGGTTGGGTCGCCAATCATACCGGTTCCACCGCCCAAAATTGCAATAGGACGGTGTCCTGCCAATTGCATGTGACGCATAACAACCATCTGCAAAAAGTGTCCGACATGAAGACTGTCCGCCGTTGGATCGAATCCTATATAAAATGTGACTTTTTCTTTCCCCAGCAATTCTCTGATTTCTTCTTCATGTGTTGTCTGTGCAATGAGTCCGCGTTCTTTCAGCGTATCAAAAACGTTCTCCATTGTTCTCACCTTTCTATCAATCATATTAAAAGGGGCTGTAAAAAAACTCAATTTGCAGATTGCCTTGAGACACCGTCCGCTGCATATATTGTGGAATCAACGTGCGACCACAAAATATAGGGGCAACGTTTCTTAACAATCGTTTTATGAGACTTTTTTTACAGCACCTTTTTTGATGTATTAATCATTTTTCGGGTTGACAATTTCCCGCCAATCCAAATCTCCACGGTCCAGCCCACGTACCAGCACTTCTGCTGTTGCGACATTCGTTGCAAGCGGAATATTGTGTAAGTCGCAAAGCCGCATCAAAGTATTGACGTCCGGCTCATGTGGCTGTGCTGTGAGCGGGTCACGAAAAAATAAAACTAAATCAATTTCGTTATAAGCAATACGCGCCCCGATCTGTTGGTCGCCCCCCTGCGGCCCGGACAGAAATCTATGCACTTCAAGCCCAGTGACATCAGCAATCAGTCCTCCGGTTGTACCGGTCGCACAAAGACTATGCTTTTCCAGAATTCCTTTATAGGCAATACAAAATTGTACCATTAATTCTTTCTTCTTGTCATGGGCAGTTATTGCAATGTTCATTGTTTCCATCCTCCATTCACCTACGGTACAATAAATTATTTGATTTTATTAATAGGAATATTTGCTACCAGCGCTGAAATAACCCTGCCGTTTTCATCTCTTGTCCGTTCCATTTTCACATTAAAGTCATCCAGCTCAATGTCCATATATTTCTGAATCACAGTTATCAGGTCTTCTTTTAAATTTTCCATCATTTCTTCCGAGATTGCAGCAGTGTTTTGCCGGTCAATTTTCAGCAATACCTGTAGTCTGTCCTTGGCAATATCTCCTGCTTTGGGTCGGGAGAAAAAATTCATAAAATTTTCAAACACAGTCTCATTCACCCTCCCTATGATTTCTTACTGAACAACTTTTTAAATTTATCAAGAATCGTCTCGTCCTCCAAATTTAACAGCGGCACCTGTTCTCCCATCACACGCTTGGAAATGTTACGGTAAGCCTGTCCCGTTTTAGATTTTTCATCCATGACAACCGGTTCACCTTTATTGGTCGTGACAATAATGCTTTCATCATCCGGCACAACCCCAATAACAGGAATCGCCAACAGCTCAATAATATCTTCTACATCCATCATTTCGCCTTTTTTGACCATACCAGGACGTAACCGGTTGATAATCAATTTAGGTTCGTTCAAACCGCTGGCTTCCAGCAATCCGATGATGCGGTCAGCATCCCGTACAGCCGATACTTCCGGCGTTGTCACAACGATTGCTTTATCCGCACCGGCCACTGCATTTTTAAATCCCTGCTCAATACCCGCCGGACAGTCAATCAATATGTAATCAAAGTCTTTCTTGAGTTCTTCACAAAGCTGTTTCATTTGCTCCTCGCTAACAGCGTCTTTGTCACGTGTCTGTGCGGCAGGAATCATATAAAGTTCTTTCTGCCGTTTATCTTTAATAAGTGCCTGTTTTAACCGGCAGGTTCCTTCCGCCACATTCACCAAGTCATACACCACTCGGTTTTCCAAGCCCATTACCAAATCCAAATTCCGCAGCCCAATATCAGCATCTACCAAAACTACTTTTTTTCCCGCCATGGAAAGTGCCGTTCCCAAATTTGCTGTCGTCGTCGTCTTCCCCACACCGCCCTTACCGGATGTGATTACATATACCTCACTCATTTAAATTGCTCCTTTACTTCCTTGTTTCATCTGCAAACAGTTCATGCCATTTTTATCATACCATAAAATTTGTGAAAAGTCTATAGTTTTTTCTTGTTTTTCCGAAAGAAAACTGTTTATTTCTTTTTTGAGATTCCTTCAATATAAATCCGATTGTCAATTACGTATGCCATTTCCGGTTCTTCCGGCACAATCTGCGCCTGTTCATCAGGCGCCCTGGTAATAATATCCGCGATACGGATTTGTGTCGGATTGAGCTGTAGAGCAATGATACAACAGTCTCGGTCACCTTCCACCCCCGCATGGACAATTCCTTTGAGCGCACCGAGCACCACAACATTTCCTACAGCGGAAACCTCTGCCCCCGGATTGACATCACCTAAAACAATTAAGTGTCCCGTCGAACTAACATTTTGACCCGAACGCAGTGTCCCTTTGTGAAACACCGATTCATAAATCACCGGCATAACCTGCTTTTTCCCCACATTTTCAGTAAATGTAATAAGCACATCTTCTCCTATCACCGCCTGTACACATTTGCGCAAATCACATTTGTCCCGGTGAGAAATCTGACCGCCTTCAATATAGAGATTCATCTCTGTTTTTGCCTGAAACAGTTCCTTTGTCTCATTCATTTTTTCCAGCATCACCTGTTTTATTTCACTATATTTTGCTACATCAGATAAAACAGCTTTCAACCCATCTTTAACCCCAACTAATTTTACACTGTTATACACCTTATATCTACACTCCCTCCAACTGTTACACTTTCATCTTACTCTGCCAACAATGTATTCATATAAATATCATCTTCCGTCAAATTCGTTCCCAAATATGTTTCAAAAATATCTCTTGCAACACGCGCTACATTATATCCGATACCGTTTATACCGCCGTTTTCTACTATACACGCGACTGCAACCTGTGGATTCTCCACCGGTGCAAACGCCATAAACAAACTGTTTGGCGTCTTATTACCAGACACCTGCGCGGTACCTGTTTTTCCCGCTGCTTTTATATCGGAGCCTTCAAATGCTTGCGCCGTCACACCACTATTGACCACTTCTGTCATTCCCTGATGGACAAGACTCAATACTTCCGGGTCAATATCAATCTGTTCCACTGCCTCAGGCTGTACCTCCATGACAACTTCGCTGCCATCATATTTCACAACTTTCTTTACCAAATGCGGTTTATAGCGCGTACCGCCATTGGCAATGGTTGCGCAATAATTAGCAATTTGCAAAATAGTGAAAACGTTATCGGACTGCCCGATTGCCGCTTGAATGGTGTCGCCAGGATACCAGATACCGCCGCGTTCTTCTCGTTCCTCCGGCCCCGCCAATATACCGGTAGCTTCTCCACTAAGTTCTATTCCCGTCGCCTGTCCCAAGCCAAACCGTCGTCCATATTCATTTAACTTTTCAATGCCCAATCGTCTTCCCGATTCAAAAAAGAAGATATTGCAAGAAACCGCTAACGCGCCACGTACATCTAACGGTCCATGACGTCCACCATAATCGTTATAAATCCAGCATGCCGGTGTATAACTGGGTTTGTAATAATCATAGACGCCCGTACAGTTGATAGTTTCGCGTTTGCCGGTCACGCCTTCCGTAATGGCTGCAATCGCCGTCAACGGTTTAAAGGTGGATCCCGGTTCATATGTGCCACTAATTGCCCGATTCCATAATGGCTTAGACGAATCAGTGGAAAGCCTGCTATAATCTTCTTGGAAAGTTGCCGGATTAAAGGTCGGATTGCTCGCCATCGCCAACACTTCGCCGCTGTTCACTTCAATAGCAACTACTGCGCCGCCGTTCGCCTCCCAAGCGCCGGATGCACGCATGTTTTGAATTGCCTGCTGCAAGGATTGCTCCGCCGTTGCCTGCACGCGTGCGTCTATCGTTAAAATTGCCTTGTCTCCCGGCACTGCCGCAACAGAGCCAGCTAGAACAACACCGTCATCTGATGTGTTGTACTGAATACTATCACGCCCATCTTCTCCGCGCAAATACTGTTCCAAATATTTTTCAATACCGTCTTTCCCAATCAGATCATTCATGCTATACCCTTGGTCTTGCAATGTCTCATATTCTTCTTTATAAATGTTTCCTACAGTACCAAGCAAATGTGCTCCTAATGTTCCGTTCGGATAGCTCCGTACCGGTTCACTTACAATATCCACATTTTCAAACTGTTTGTTATTCTCTTTTATCATTGTCACAGTTTCCATGTCGACATCTTTCATAATCGTAAAGGAATTGCGGGAATTAAATAGCTTTTGTACCATATCATAACGCACACCGGCAATTTTTCGCGCGGCGGCCGCATCATAGACGCCCATGTCAATTTCATAATCAGCTATCAATTGTTCCATCGCCTGCTGCGCTGTTGCCGCGCTTTCTATATCGTTGTCCTTTTTCCATTTCGCAAGTTCCTCTTCATCCGCCAAAGTCTCGGTAAACGCATATGGCGGCGCGGAAATCGG
>CBCTHD010000180.1:0-5480 GCA_965146615.1 uncultured Clostridia bacterium | reverse complement strand
TTTCCCTGTACGACATCAGCGGCGATTATTCCTCCGTCCGCATTGCGGCGGAACATTGCTTGGTCATCTGCTGGTCAATAGACTTAAATTAAACCTTGGGCAAGCAGCGGTTCCGACGAGACGGAACAATGCGTCACAACAACACAAAAAAGCCTGCTTTTTTGATGAGTCCCCCCAAAACGTTAAATTTAACATTTTTTTGGGGGGACTCAGTTGCAGGCTCTTTTTTATTCCGCTATAATAATATCTTTTTCCCCACGGCTCTCCAGCAAAACCGTTTCTTGCTCGGTCTGCTCACGGCTTTCTCCTCCCGCTTTGGGAATGCGCGTTTCCCGAATGGTGTAAGTCACGCGGGTATGGCTGCTGTCCAGCATTTCAAATTCGTCAATCGTAATGCCGTCTATCTCAATATCCTTCCACTTGTCATACGTCTTGTCCGCGCCCTGGCTGCGTTCTTTCACCTTTTGATAAAACGAAGAAGATTCATCTGCAAATTTATCTAGCTTTTCCAGGCTGCCGCTGTGAAAAATAGCGGCAAACGCCGTTTCATGTGCTTTTTCCAGCGTCTCAGTAATGTCGTTATAAAACGTGTCCGCCGGCTCCATCTGCACGCTTTGCGCACTGTCTGTACTGAGTTGTCCCCGCCACGGCGTACCGTTTTCCATTTCCACCAGCACGCGATAGGTGCCGCGGAACACCTGCGGCAGAACATAGACATCCTGTTTTGCCGAATTCTCTTCCTCATGCGCCCTGGTTTCCTGTAAATACTCGCTGCCAATGGGAATATTGTCAATGGTGAGCGCCGCACCGGAGGGTACCGCTACCATCCAGTTTTCCTGCATGATTTCCGTCGGCACAATCCGCCAATGGTCATAAAAATTCAACAGCTTTCCGTCTAAAATCATGTCCACCGGCCATTCGCGCTGTTCCCCTGTATCTGTTGTGAAGGAAACTGCGACATGCCGCGTGACGGAGCCGTCTTCCTGTTTTTGTTTGCGACCCGCTTTTGCACTGATTTCCTGAATCGTACACTGGGTAAATGATGCATCCATTGCCTGTGCAAATTTTGTTTCCCCAAACCAGGTTTCATCCTCCACCATTAACTGTTCATAGGCATTTTCATACAATCCTGCCGCCAGGTCCTTAACATATTCTTTTGCAATCATTTCCGGGTCGCTGATGCCAGCGCCCACTTTGTAAAATCCATATACGACGCTGCCTGCCAGCGCTAAAACCACCAGCAGCAGTTTCACCCAAATCGGTATCCACCGCGCACGTTGTTCCTCCGGCGCGTTGTCTGTGGCTTGCTGTTCCATCGTATCTCCCCTTTCCGCTTGTCCCCCCATTTTACTACTATTTTATACCATTCCTGCCGCTTTGTCAACCTTCCGGTAAGTATGAACATCTCAACTCTTGACAGAATAAGGATAGTTTGGTATGCTATAGAAAGGGCTTACGTGTGAAGCGCGCAGAAAAAGAGAGAAGGGATTTCATGGATTTAAACCGTTCCAATATCAAAAAAATTATTGGCATTATTGCCTTTTCCATTGTGCTGTTTCTGGGGCTGCAAAACTTGCATTTGGTGATGGAAGGACTGGGGATGCTTTACGGCATTCTACTTCCGCTTATCACCGGGCTTTGCATCGCGTTTATCCTCAACGTGCCACTGCGATTGTTTGAGGAGCGGGCGTTTGCCTTTCTGAACCGGAAAAACTTTAAGGTGTGGAACGCTATCCGCCGCCCTGTCTGTATTGTGCTGACGCTGGTGGTTGCGTTCGGCATTGTGATGTTTGTTTTGCTGCTGATTATTCCCGAGCTCAAAAACACCATTGAACTATTGGTGGGCAACATGCCGCAATATGCCCAAAACCTGGAATATTGGTCCATGAACGTAATGGAGCGCTTTGGAATGGGTGGCGTGGATTTATCCGCGATTGAAATTGACTGGGACAAAATCACGAGCATGGTAACGGATTTTCTGAAAAACTGGTCGGGAGATTTCCTTAATACCACTGTTGGTGTGACGACTTCCATCTTTAGTGGCGTTTATAATTTTATTATAGGGCTCATTTTTTCCATTTATGTGCTCTTGCAAAAAGAAACGCTGTCGCGCCAAATTCAGCGGTTGCTGCACGCATTTTTGCCGCGCCGCCCGGTGGATCGGTTTGTGGAAATCTGTCATCTGTCTAATCGCATTTTTTCCAATTTTGTATCCGGTCAGTTTTTAGAAGCTATCATTATCGGCGTGTTGTGCTTCATCGGTATGAAGCTGTTCCGCTTCCCCTATGCAAGCATGATTTCCGTGCTAGTGGGCTTCACGGCGCTGATTCCTATGTTCGGCGCATTTATCGGGACCGCCATCGGCGCATTTTTGATTTTGATGATCAGTCCCATGAAAGCGCTGTGGTTTATTGTGTTTATCATTGTTCTCCAACAGCTGGAGGGCAATATTATCTATCCGCGCGTGGTTGGCTCGTCCATCGGGCTGCCGGGCATTTGGGTGCTGGTTGCGGTGATTCTTGGCACAGCGCTCTTTGGCGTGATGGGGCTGCTGCTTGGCGTCCCCACCTGCTCTGTCATTTACTGCTTGTTGCGGGAAGCCGTGCATAAACGCATGGACGGAGATACGAAAGAAACAGTGGAGGAAAAAACGGAAGAAACAGCAGAAGAGGGCGCCTAGAAAAGGCGCCCTCTTTTTATAAAAGCGCAATAGCCGTTCCCGCGCTAAAGTACATAGATAACGGCTATGTAAATTTAGGAATAATATAAATCCGAAGTTTTTGCTAAATGGGTTGATATTATTCCACTAGATCGGCTTCACTTCGTTCCTTACAATAAAAACTGTACCAAAAGCATATAACAGACCGTTCCTCCTGCTTTGGAAAGAAGCATCTGCCGCTTCCAGGAATGAAGCCCGATGACTAACGCGATGGAAAGCAATTCAGGAATTCCATGACTGCCGGAAATAGTAGAAAAGGTAAAAAACTCGTCAGCATGGTCCCACTCACAACAAGCCCTATTGTAATCAATTGTTGCGTCATTGCCATTCCATTTCCACCCCTTTCGTGAGCGGCGTTTTAAGCAGCGTCACCGCGCCAAGTATCGCAATCATAGACGGAATAATAAAATTTTCTGAACCAAAGGCAATCAAGCACAAAAGGGAAATTCCAAGTCCTAGCAGAGCGCTGGTATGCTTTTTTTCTTTCAGCCACTGCTCCATAAAAATGACTACGAACATAGCTGTCATGACAAACTCCAACCCTTCCGTGTTGAAATGGATCAGAGAGCCAAAGATCCCGCCAAGGGTTGCCCCCGTAAACCAATAAAGGTGGTTCAGCAAGGTGACAAAAAACATAAGCCAGCCTCTGTCAACCCCCCTCCGGAATCTCCGCCGTATAGTTGATTGAAAAACTTTCATCACACATACCAAAAATCAGATAAAATTTCTTCCATCCGGTTCCCTTGAATTTATCCAGCTTAGAGATACCGTAGAAGAGATGACGTGCGTTAATCATCAGCGTCATCGTAAATGCCTAAGGCTCCTAACAGCATATTGACCGCCACACCCCCCACAGAACCGGCAAAAACAGAGCGTCTAACTTCTTTTTAAGCGAATCTCTGTATTACCAAGAAAACGACCGTTATTTTTTTCTGCAAATTTTTTCTACTTTTCTAAGCAAGGAGCGTTCGAGATGTTTGACACAAGCAGCGCCGTATCGTCGAACCTATCTTGACATATATAGAATCACAAAAACAAAAAATCGGTGTTGACAAATTATGAAATGTGTGGTATAACCACATTAAGTAACGACATGCAAATAAAAAGGGCACGGGATGTTATAAGGCTTTTACAGCCCCGTTTTCCCCCCAAAAAATAGTACCGTTTTGGACACGATGCCCGAAGCGCAACGGTCTGGCTTAGCTGAACGGATAGAACTCCTGTCGGAATCCGGCGGGATTTTGTTTTCTGTGACGCAATATGGAACCACAGCAGCCGTAGACTTGATTGCGACGTCAATACAGAATGAAATGGGAGGTTAGAACAATGCTTTTTTTCTACATACGACACGGCGACCCGGTATACGAACCCGATTCCCTGACGCCGCTAGGAAAACGACAGGCGGAGTCAGTCGCGAAACGCCTTTCCCTTTATGGCGTGGACCAAATTTATGCTTCCACCTCAAACCGAGCAATGCAAACCGCGCAGCCGACCTGCGAGATACTGAAAAAAGAAGCGGTTTTGTTGGATTTTTGCAACGAGAACCATGTTTGGAATGAATTTACGGTGGAAAACAACGGCAGAAGGACGTGGCTCTTTCAGGATACGGCGTCGAGACTTTTTTTCGCAAACGAGGCTATCGTGTCGTTGGGACACCGCTGGTATGAGCATCCCAAAATGACCGCGCATCAAAAAGGGGTAGAGAGAGTTTATCGCGAAGCGGATCGCTTTTTCCGGTCTTTGGGCTATGAGCATATCAGAAATACCGGAAAGTATAAAGTAATAAAACCTAACCATGACAGGATTGCGCTTTTCGCGCATCAGGGATTTGGCATGGCGTTTCTAAGCTGTATTCTTGACATTCCATATCCGGCATTTTCCATTCATTTTGATATATGCCATACCGGAATGACGGTGATCGAGTTTCAAGAAGAAGATGGTTTTGCGATACCGAAGATTTTAACATTGTCTTCCGATTCGCATTTATACCGTGATGGTTTGCCAACCCGTTACAATGGTGAACTTTATTTCTAATTGCAGCAAAAGGCAGCTTCCATCCGGATAGCTGCTTTTTTTGCGCGCGTTTCAGAAAGACAAAAAGGGCGCGGACGGTAGGGAAATGTCAAACAAATAAAAAAGCAAAAACGCAGCATTAACAGAAACGGCAACCATAAAAACGCAAAATCAGACACTTTCACATTTTCGTCTTGCCAACGTGTGAAAAGTATGGTAAGATAAAGGTATATTTGGACCCCTGATGACAGTATATATAAGAAAGTAGGAACAACCATTGAAAGAAGGACAAATTGAGGGGCGCAACGCAGTGCTGGAAGCCCTGCGCGCCGGAGTGGAAATTGACAAAATTTTTCTCGTGGACGGCAACAAGACCCTTGGCGCGGTGGCAGCGGAAGCCAAAAAACGGCGTATCCCCCTGCAATATGCGGACCGGCGCAAGATTGAAGCCATGGCGCAGACGCCGGTGCATCAGGGAGTGATTGCCATGTGCGCCGCTGTGGAATATGCGCAGGTGGAGGAGTTGCTGACGCTTGCACAGGAGCGCGGAGAACCGCCGCTGGTGGTGGTGTTGGACGAAGTGAGTGACCCGCATAATTTGGGTGCGGTGATTCGTACGGCGAGCGCGGCGGGTGCGCACGGCGTCATTATTCCCAAACGCCGCAGTGTTGGCGTGAACGCTACGGTCATGAAGGTGTCCGCGGGAACGGCGGCTTATACCAAGGTCGCGAAAGTCACCAATATTGCC
>CBCTHD010000179.1:0-5492 GCA_965146615.1 uncultured Clostridia bacterium | reverse complement strand
TCTTTCCATCCGCTGAGTCAACCTCGGCTAATGCAATCGCACTGTTGGAGATAATCTTGTCAATTGTTGTCGCCGTGCCGTTTGCGCTGTAGATGGATACCTCCAAATTATCTGTCATATCATCCAAATCTAGTATGGTACCATCCGTCAAATACAAGCAGTCCGTTCCGGGTGACTGCACGAGATAATACTCATAAGAATTAATCCACACCAACTCGCTGCTGTCGTCTTCAGGAATAACCACTCTCACGGAACCGGACGCAATGTCGAACAGCGAGTCTTTCTTCGCCGAATCGGGAATGAAATACCCATTGACGATAAACCGGGCGCCGGCAGAGATTGTCTGCGTCATTTTGTGACCGTCTTCATCATAATAGGTCAACTTTGTCAGCGTGCTGCCCGCCGCCACATTATCAGCAGTTGCCTCAATAATTTCATTGTTTGGACGTATGCTGTAGTACAACAATACCGGTACGTCATCGCTTGCCGCGTCACGATAGTAAAAATCGACAATGCAGCCCAGCGCACCGGTGTCCGCGCTGACACCATTTGACAATTCATACTCTACGTTATCGATTCGGACAAGATTTGTCTCGTCATTGATATAAGTAACCATATCCAAATTACCGACAGCCGTCACCTGTCCACGGCTTTTATAAATATCAAAGTATTCCGTCAGCAGCGTCTTATCGCGCGTGACCGATCCGCCCATGGAAACAGTTCCATCTTCGTTGTACTCCACCGTGTCCTGCGAAAGCAGATCGACATCCAACGCGCTGTACAGCATCAATAGCACTTCGCCGCGCGTTATATTAGCAGAGGGTGAACAGTTGGAGAGCAGTTTGAGTCTGCTTGCTGCAATCGAATAGGATTGTGTCTGCGCCAGATATTCATATCCCAGCAAAATCACGATGCCGCGCGCTGCCTCTTCTGTTGTGAGTGCGTCATCCGGTCTGAAATAACCGTTGTCTCCCACCATCAGGCCCCATCCGGCGACGCTGTCAATTGCGTCCTTAGCCCAGTGACCCATACGCACATCATAGAAATACACCTGATCGCTGCTGATCGTGTTTCCCCAGGTGCGTCCCATTCTCATGAGAATGGTGGCATATTCCGCTCTTGTCATGGTGCCGTTTACATCAAAAGATCCATCGCCCTGTCCCGATACAAATCCTAAAGCATTTAGCACGTTTGCCGCTGTTTCATATTTAGTTCCCGTTGTATCGGTAAATCCGACTGCGCCGGCCGGTAATCCGGCCGCGCAAATCAGAACAAATGCTAGTATAAAGCACGTTAATTTTTTCATTTTTGTTAATTTCTTCATCACCACATTCCTCCATATTCCATTGCCGTATAAATAATCTTCGCAGCTTCTGCACGTGTTGCATTATTTAGCGGCAGGAAATTTCCTTCCGTGTTGCCTTCAATAATGCCTATCTTTGTGAGGTTTTGTACCGCCTCAGCCGCATATCCGGCAATGTCGCTTTCATCCCCATAAACCTTGCCCGCACCGCTGTATTCTACATTTAGCCGATCAAGCGCACGCTGTACAATCACAGCTGCATCCTGTCTGCTGATATTTCGGCCGATACCGAACTCTGTCTCCGACATGCCGTTAATAAGCCCTTCCTTGTATGCCGTAGCGACATAATCTGCATACCATTCATCAGCGCTTACATCGGCAAACCCAATGTCGCCCGGTTTCAGTGTGATTTCAAACGCTGTAATGACCATCTTCAAAAATTCCTCACGCGTAATGGAACGGTCCGGTTCAAAATGACTGCCGTCTACGCCGTTGATGACTTTTCTTGCCGCCAATGCATCGACATATTCCCTTGCCCAATGACTGGACGGAACATCATTAAATAAACCGGTTTCCAGCTGTTCATCCGTGAGTGGCGTCATCGTATTCGGGGTAGTTGCTACTGATACGTTTGTTCCACTGTTGGAGGTTCCTCTTCCTCCTCCGCCGCCACCGCCGCCGGAAGAGCCAGTCGCTGTAGTCCGTGCATATACAGGGATCTCTTTTGTCACCGATTTGCCATTGTAGGTTACGGTAGCTGTCAGTACGACCCGTGTGCTGGAACTCGTCGATGTTGTCAGCGTATAAGCGCCGGTGTTGGAAATGGCGCTGGGATTGCTGGAAGACCATGTAATGGTGCTGCCATAATAACCCGTTGTCGGCAAGTCAATATCCGAAGAGACAATACCACTGATACCTAGGTCAATGCGATTTGCGTCCAAAAGTGCAATTTGTTCATCTGTCGCATCCTGCGCAACCGTAACATTCCACGTTTTTGTCGTTGTATAGTTGCCAATCGTCAAAACAGCGGTCAACGTTGCCGATTCGTCCTCTGTGCCATATTCCGGACGTGTCACGGTTCCGTCCGCAGCAAGATAATCTTCATTGTCGGAAGACCATTCGATCGTCACGCCGTCATAACTCGTCGGGAGTTCCAAGTTCTCTGTCGCTGTGCTGGGCACCAGAGTATCCAAATAGTCCGCTACGTCCAGCATGGTATAATAATCCTCATCTGTATCTATCACAGAAATCGTCAATATCTGCTGAAGATAGGTCTCATCCGCATCGCTGGAAGTATATATCAAATCGATTTCGTCTGCCGTGCAGCTGGAAGTAAAGGAAAGTTTGCCGTTTTCCAGCGTCACACCTGCATAATTTTCTGCAAGCGCAATTGTACCGGTAAAGCTGGTGTCAATGATTTCATCTCCGTACTCATCATAGACGGTATAGGCGGGGATATCAAAACTGGTGGTTTCTCCTGCCGTTGCGGGTCTGTACATTGTCACTTCGCCCTCGTCCCAGCTCACCATACTCGGCGTGAGGAAATATATCTCAAACTCATAGACCCCAAATATGTTACTGCCCTTGTCATCCTTATCCGTGTTGCTGATAGCAAACCCAAAATATTTGCTCTGCTTGGTGGTTGTAAACTTCGCTTCCACCATACCGTTCTCGTCCGGAATGGTGACCGGATCGTCCTCAGAGTAGGAAAGCACGCCCGCTGCACCGGTGCCGGCAGTAAACCCTAGATTTGTCGACGCACTGCCCGGGTCGTTGGTGCCCGCTGTATATCCTGTTATTGCGTAGCTTGCAATATGATCGAACCGATAGAAATAGATAACCACTTTATTAAATTTTTCCACCTCGCCGCTTGCCGTCTTCAGACCCGCTTGCGGTGTGGTTACGGAGTGTTCTCCACCATTCCACAATGTGCCCCTATCTCCGTCAACCGCCTGCGTCGGGTCGCCCCAGCCATTGTTGATCCAGCCGTAACCGCCCGCCCTGAGATTTTTCGAGTCAACAGCTGTTCCCACCGCGACCACCGTTACCTCAAAAGGCACATCCAAGGTGTAGGTCCTTCCGGAATACGACATAGATAACGTAGCGGTCAGGATAACGTTTGTGTTGGATTGCTGTCTTGTTACGACGCCCTTAGACGAGAGAACTGCTTCATTGTTACTGGACCAGGAGACACTCATGCCCGGATAACGATTGCTTCCGAGGGTCAGTGTTCCGTTTTCCGCCTTTGGCAGTGCCAACGCCTTGGAGACAGCGGTTTGCTCCTGCGTGGAAAGCAGATCCCATGTCAGCGCCGCACCCGCTTCCGCCAGCGTCTCCGTCGCTGTATTCGCGCTCTCAGCGGTAACCGTGACGTTAAAGTTCTTTTGTATGGTAGATTCACCGCAGGTAATGGTAGCAGTCAGTGTCACTGTCACGTCACCTACAGCAGCATTTGGCTGCGTGACCGTTCCGTCCGCCGCGATATAAGCCGTGTTGTTTGACGCCCATGAAATGCTCACCTCATTTGTTCCGGTGTAGCTTGTGGGAAGTGTCAAATCCGCCGCCGTTGTCGCAGGAAGCTGACCTGCCAGCCATTCTGCCGCTGCATTTACGTCGGCATAGTCTGTCGTTGCAGCCGCTACAGGAATGGTCAGCAGTTGGCTCAGATACGTCTTTTCCGCGTCTGCCGATGTGTACAAAAGATTAATTTCGCTCACCGTGCAGTCGTCGGTCAAGGTAATTTTCCCATTTTCCAGTGTCACACCCGCATAATTCTCCGCCAATGTCAGCGAGCTTGTAAAACCACCTGTAACGATCTCGTCACCGAACTCATCATAGACGGTATAGGCCGGTACATCATAGCTGAGCGCCGTACCTCCGGCGAGCGGCGCTGACATGGTAACGCTGTCCGGATCGTCCCAGCGCACTTCGTTCGGCGTAACATAGTATGCTTCGATTTCATAGAGACCAAAGTCGTTGGGGGATGAAGCATTCAGTTGATATTCAAAATAGAAGAGCCTGCCCTCCACCGCTTCGTCCAGATCCAAAACCAGTTTTTCCGGAACAGCGCCGTCTGTTGAGGCGCTATAGGTGAGCAACTTCACCTCATTGGTGCCCTCTTTCAAAGAGTTCTTTGTGTTTCCGACAGTGTTGCTGTTTCGACCCGGGTCTACCGGCAAGGAGTTATATCCGTTCAGGTAATAGGAAACCACCGGATTCCCATTCTGGTAAAAATAGAGCACTACCTTGTTATATTTTTGAACGCCCAGGTCCGTCGGCATTGCTGCTGCAATATAGGAATTCCCATTAGCATGATCGCCCGATGATACTCTTGTTGTATAGTTCCCGTCCACTATATTTCCGGGCGCATTACCGCCCCAACCGCTGTTGTATATCCAGCCATAACCGCCCAGCAGAAGGTTTTTCGTATCAACGCTTTTTCCTGCCGCAACGACTGTGACCGTAAACTCTTTCTTCCACGTGCGCGGCACCCCGCCGTCATCCTCTGCAGAAAGGATTGCGGTCAAAGTGACGGTAGTGTCTTCCTCTTGTCTTGTTATAACGCCCTTAGATGAGAGAACTGCTTCATTGTCGCTGGACCAGGAAATCTCCATGCCCGCATAGCTGCTCTCACCGAGCGTCAGCGTTCCGTTTTGCGCATACGGAAGCGTCAACGCTTTGGAAACGGCTGTTTGTTCCTGCGTGGAAAGCAGATCCCATGTCAGCTTTCCTGCCGCGTCCTCCAACATTTGATCTGCGCCATCCGGTTCTCCACGGAGGATGGTGATCAAGAAATCCTGTGTCTCTTCTGTACCATCTGCCGCCCGGATGGTGGCAGTCAACGTTACAGTGACATTTCCTGTCGCGTAACTCGGTCGGGTCACCGTCCCGTCACTCGTGATATATTCCGGATTACTCGACGTCCAGGAAATCGTCACGTCATCCATTGCTTTATAGCTTGTCGGCAGCGAAATGCTTTGCGCGGTTTCGGAAGGAAGCGTCTCCTGGAGATAAGCGATCGTATTCGTTATATCGTTTCCTACGGCAATGCGCAGCGTTTTCTCCAGCATGGTTCTGCCTTCGGAATCAACCGCCTTATAGACAAACTCAATTGCATCCGTCGTGCACGCGGAAGTAATTTTGATTTTTCCATTTTCTATTGTCACGCCGTCATATTCCTGTACAGGCG
>CBCTHD010000178.1:0-5519 GCA_965146615.1 uncultured Clostridia bacterium | reverse complement strand
ACGTGTTTGCTTGTTTAAATTTTCACACCAAACGTGTGAATAACCACACTTTTTGGTATTTCGCCTAACATTTTCAATGCAACACAATGAGCCATTTCATGAATAAATACGCTTACCAAGATGGCAACCCCATCCATACCCGGCTGCAGACAGGCAAAAATGGCAACAGCAAATAATACAGAATAATGAATAAAGATTGATTTATAGATCCTGATAATACATACCATCCCCTATCGCTAATTTGAACCGCAGAGGACGTTAGGCAATTTTAAGGCATTGCCGTCAGAGGTGCTGGCTCAGAAGCAGGGGATTCCCCGGCAGACGTTTCGGGTGTAGGCGTTTCGTCCGGTGCAGACATTTCTTCCTGCGTAGAGGATTCCGGTGAAGGTGTTGTACCTTCCGACTGTATGGATGCGGAAACAGGCGCTGTCTCCTCTTCTTCGCCCGGCCACAGCCGATTTGCATCCACAAACTGTTTGACATACTGTACAGTTTCTTTTATATTCGTGGTTTCCGAAAGCTGTGCTTTGACATAATCGCGCACTGTTTTATCTTCATATACAACCAAGCCTTGCGTAAATACAAAGACAATCACAATCACAATACATGCAAGAAGCTGTATAATTATTTTATATTCTTTCCATATGGAAACATCTTTCTCTTCCTGCCGTCTGCGTGCCCGGTCTCTATCCCTTGTTCTTTTGGTTGCCATATCCTTTCCTCCCCATCGTCTTTCCGACGTTTACTTATATTCTATAAATATTGGAAAAGTTTCGCAATTATGCCCTTTCGGATAGATTCTGTTGAATTGTATACAACAATTTTTCAATATACCTTCTGTTTTAAAGCAATACTATACAAGATCACAAAAACGCTTTTGACTTTTAACAGTTAGCGTACACATAAAAAGGACCTGCATTTGCAGGTCCTTTTGCTGTTTTTTATTCGCCAACAATTTTCTTCGGTTCTTCCGCTTCAATTTTTCTACGAATAAGTTGGGGCATCTTCCGATTTTTAACACAGTTTTTATCGACAATACATTTTTCAACATCCTTCATGCTCGGAATTTGGTACATGACTTCCATCATGGTTTCTTCCAAAATAGCACGAAGACCGCGGGCGCCGGTTTCTTTTTCAATTGCCTCCTGCGCCACTTCCTTTAATGCCTCATCTGTAATTTCCAATTCCACACCATCAATCTCAAAAATTTTCTGATACTGTTTGACAATAGAATTTTTTGGTTCTTTCAAAATGCGAACCAGTGCTGCCTCATCCAGAGAATCCAAGGACGCCACAAATGGCATACGCCCGATAAACTCAGGAATCAGACCAAACTTGAGCAAATCCTGCGGTACAACCTGTGAGAATAATTCTCCCAGGGCACGCTGCTTATTGCCACGCACATCAGCCTCAAACCCCATTGATTTTTTTCCAATTCGGGATTCAATAATTTTATCGAGACCGTCAAAAGCGCCACCACAAATAAACAAAATATTGCTGGTATCAATCTGAATAAACTCCTGATGCGGGTGTTTCCGCCCACCCTGCGGCGGCACGGAAGCGACGGTTCCTTCCAAAATTTTAAGCAATGCCTGTTGTACACCTTCGCCACTGACATCACGTGTAATGGACGCATTTTCTGATTTTCTGGCAATCTTATCAATCTCATCGATATAAATAATACCGCGTTGTGCGCGCTCAATATCATCGTCCGCGGCACGCAGCAGACGGAGCAATATGTTTTCTACATCTTCACCCACATATCCAGCTTCCGTCAACGACGTAGCGTCAGAGATGGAAAACGGCACATCCAACACCTTTGCCAATGTCTGCGCCAAAAGTGTTTTCCCGCAGCCGGTAGGTCCCAGCAATAAAATATTGCTCTTTTGCAGTTCGACATCATCATCTGTTTTGCTCTGCCCGGATTGAATGCGTTTATAATGGTTATATACCGCGACTGCCAATGCTTTTTTGGCACGTTCTTGCCCAATGACGTAGCTGTCCAGATGCTCCTTCATCTGCTCCGGCGTCGGTATATCTTCCATGCTGTTCTCCGCGGCATTTTCCGCCTCTTGCTGCGCCGCAATTATTTCATTGCACATCATAATACATTCATCACAAATGTACACATCCGGTCCTGCTACAAAATTTTTAGCAAGTTCCTGTGGTCTGCCGCAAAATGAGCAGTGTATTGAATTTTTGTTAGTTTCCCGCATGATTACCACCCCACTGAACTGCGTTCCTGTTTCAATTTATCTAATTACCGTTTGGTGATTACTTTGTCAACCAATCCATATTCCAACGCTTCCTGCGCTTCCATGTAATTATCACGTTCCGTATCGCGTTCAATAACCTCCAACGGTTTGCCAGTGTTCTGGGACAAAATTGTGTTCAATTTTTTTCTCGTTTTAATGATAAAATCAGAGTAAATTTTAATATCGGACGCCTGTCCCTGGGTTCCGCCGAGCGGCTGATGAATCAAAATCTCGCTGTTTGGCAGCGCAAGGCGTTTGCCTTTTGCCCCTGAAGACAACAAAAACGAACCCATACTTGCCGCCAGCCCAACGCAAATCGTCGATACATCAGGCTTGATGTAATTCATGGTATCATAAATTGCAAATCCCGCCGTGACAGATCCTCCCGGACTGTTAATATAAAAATTAATATCTTTATCCGGGTCCTGGCTTTCTAAAAATAGCAGCTGCGCAATAATCACTGACGCCGAATCGTCTGTTACTTCACCATTTAAAAATACAATACGGTCCACCAACAATCTGGAATAAATATCATAGGACCGCTCTCCACGGTTTGTTTGTTCAATGACGTAAGGTACTGGGATATAACCCATAATCATCTGCCTCCTTCTTGCAAAAAATTAGAATAGTGAAAGCCGTCCCGGCCAGGTACGGCTTTCTCCTGTCATGTTACGATTATTTTTCTTCTTTCCCGTCTTCTTCTTTGGTCTTCTTTGTTGTTGTTTTCTTAGTGGTTGTCGTCTTTTTCGCAGTTGTTGTCTTTTTTGCCGCAGTTTTCTTGGCTCCCGTTTTCTTCTCCGTTGTTGCTCCTTTTTTATCTGCCGCTTTTTCATCATCCGCTGCTTTTTCTGTTTTCGTCGTAGTTTTTTTCGCTGTTGCTTTCTTTTTTGCAGCCGTCAGCTTTGCGCTCTCACGAAGCAAATCAACTGTTTTACGGATTATAATATCATTTTTCAGCGTTTCTAAACTTTCTCCCTGGAATACTTCTTTTACCTTATCCAATTCCATGCTGTATTGTTTCGCCAACTTTTCCATTTCCTCTTCGATATCTGCATCAGTTACTTCCACATTTTCTTCTTTTGCAACTTTTTCCAGCACAAAAGAGGTCTTGACATCTTTCCATGCACGGTCCTTCATACCTTCACGAAAGTCTTCCAGGTTACTTCCCGTATACTCCAGATATTGTTCAAAAGTAACGCCGGGCATCTGGGAACTAATGCGATAGCGCATATCCTGTTCATACTCTTTTACTTTATTCGTAACCATTACTTCCGGAATATCCACCGTTGCGTTGTCCGTCACAACGTCCAGCACCTTATCCGCCTGCTCGCGCTGTGTACGTTTCTTTGCATTTTCTTCCAAGCGGTCTCGCGTCGCTTGTTTCAGTTCTTCAAACGTATCAAATTCACTGACATCTTTTGCAAATTCATCATCCAATTCCGGATATTCCTTCACCTTGATACCATTGATTTTCACTTTAAAGACAGCTTCTTTGCCAGCCAACTCTTCCGCATGATAATCTTCCGGGAAAGTAACATTAACTTCCGTCTCTTCATCAAGTTTTTTTCCAATGAGCTGCTCTTCAAATCCCGGAATAAATTGACCAGAGCCAATGGTCAGATTATAATTTTCACCTTTTCCGCCTTCAAATGCTTTTCCATCTACAAAACCTTCAAAATCAATAATCGCAACATTACCATCCGCAACCGGCTGGTCTGTAATGTCCACAAAACGCGCAGCGCGTTCCTTCATATTATCGATTTCCGCATCAACATCTTCATCAGCTACTTTATATTCTACTTTTTCCGCAGAAACACCTTTGTATTCTCCTAATTCCACTTCCGGTTTCACTGTTACAGTCGCTGTATAGATAAAGCATTCGCCTGCGCCAATCTGCTTCACATCAATTTCAGGGCGGTCAACCGGCTCAATTCCGCTTTCGTCCACTGCATCGCCATATGTATGATTCAGCAGGTAATCCACAGCTTCTTCGTAGAATACACCTTCGCCATACATTTTTTCAATCATTTTTCTTGGCGCTTTTCCTTTTCTAAAACCAGGCACTGCCACGTTTTTTCTCATCTTCAGGTATGCCTTCTGTACCGCTTCTTCAAACTGCTCCGCCTCAACCTCAATTTCCAGTTTTACCTGGTTCTTTTCTTCCAACTGTTCTTTTGTAACCTTCATGGTATCGTCCTCCTTCATATTGAAATGCTTCCGCGTGCTAAGCCATCGCATAGAAAAAGGCGAACTGCCTTTTACAGCATATCAATAAGATATTATATAACATTTACACTGCTTTTGCAAGTCATTTTTTTATTTTTTTCCTTTTTGCACAGTATTTGTGTTTTTGGACTGAATTTTTCTAAGCAGCAGCAACAGACAGGGTAAAAGAAAACAGAAAAACAGTTGGATCAACGGCACCATCCAGCCTTGTCGCAATGCGTTTTGTACCTGTTCTTTTCCAGCATACCAATAGATTGCCATCGCGCCGCCTGCCAAAATCAAATACAGCGCAATCCAGCTTTTTTTCGCAATATGTTTCAAGCATTGCCCTCCACAATGGATGAACACCCCCAGCACTGCTAGCAGCGCCATGCCCCATCCGCCAATCCAAATAACGTCCATACGCTGGAGAATGTCATAGATTTGTACCGTGGTAATTTGCATAAACACTGGAAATAATACCATTTCCGATACAACTCCTAAAACGGAAACCGTAACCATACCGAGAAGAGAGAACAACAAATATATGCCAAGCCAGCTACCAAACAGAATGCGACCTGATTCTCTCGGTTGTTCATACAGTAATACCAGCAAAACGGGTGCCGACAAGCTACGCAGTGCGCCATGAATGGCAGCACGCCACACCGTCGTTCCCTCTTGCGGAACCAGATATACTTCCGACCAGTCCATTTGCGGCAGGGATAACAGGAAGAATAGCACAATCACGATAATACTTCCGGCGGCAAAAAAAGCACCTGTCTTGACAACTGCCGCCGTATCCCGCGCCGCAATGTAGCAACCGCTTACAAGAAGCAGCACAAGTAAAATCATTCCGGGGGTCTGCGGCATGACGGTACGGGATAGAAATAAATATCCACAAAACAAGATATACGCTGCCGCCGCTAAAAAATAAATACCGTAGAGTACAGCAGTCACCGTTGCGACAATGCCTTGCAGTCGATGCTGTTTTCGCAGAAAAAAATAGAGCGGAAGCAATAAGGTTGCCTGTAGAACAGCTGCAAGCAGTACCGTAGACAC
>CBCTHD010000177.1:0-5555 GCA_965146615.1 uncultured Clostridia bacterium | reverse complement strand
TGGATATGACCCAATATTTATGCCGGATGGCTATGAAGAGACGTTTGGAGTGCTCAGCGCGGAGGAGAAAAACCGTATTTCCCACCGCGGCAGAGCGGTGCGCGCGCTGCGGGATAAATTAAATTCCTAAAAATGTTTGAAAGAAATTAGAACAATCACAAACCCCTCCTGTTGCAACAGGAGGGGTTGTTGTCTGTCAAAATAAAGAGAACACGAAAGGTTTTGCGAATCAGTGAAATAGATGATTCCATCATCCCAGATGCAGGACTGCGTCCAGCAATTCCTTTCGTACGCGGCGGTAAGCGGCGACGTCTTTTTCAAAATCATGAAAGCTGCGGAACACTTTCGCAATCAGCGCATCCGCTTCGGTGGGACGCTGCGCGCGCAGCACTTCCAGCAGGCACAAATCCTCCAAACCGATACGGTGCGCCTCACTGCGGGTGCAAATCAACGGCATATCGTGTCCCGGGAAGAAGATAGCGCCGTCGCCTGCCGGCAAGTACATCGCATATTTGGGATGAAATTCCAGCACTTGTTCCCAAAAAGAGCCTGCCTGGTGGCGGAATACGCCTTCGCTGTGATAATAATTGCCGCCCCAGTGTAAGAAGCCTTCAATATCGGTATATTTTGCGGGCGCCCAGCCCAGCCATACCTGGCGCAGCCGTTCCATGTCCTGCAAACGGTTGCAGTAATTTGCGCCGGGCGTCAGGCAGGAGTAGACCCAAATTTTGTCTCCTGCCGCTACGCGGCTGTTGTAAAAATCAATCTGCTGTTCATATTGGTCCAGGGAGGGGCACCAGGTGTCCATGGTTCCTTCCAGCGGATGCCCCACCAGTGTGGGTTCCAGCAACGAAATGCCCGGCATGGCGGAGCGGACGACTGTCGTGATGCGGCGGTATGCGCCTTCCAGCGCTTCATTCGGTTCGTCCAAGCAGCACTGTGTCCAGCTGTCCGTCAAATCATGCGCTGCAAGCCAAGCATAAAGCTGCTTTGCCATGCTCTCCAATGTACTTTCCCCGTCGGCGCCGGGAATGAGCTCCTCCGTCATGCCAACCTTGGCGTCCGTTCCATAATCAAATGCATCAAATGCTTTGCGTTTGTATAATTCTGCAATTTCATCGGGCGAATCCAATTTACTGTGATCAATGGAAGCATAGAAGGCGTCGTCGTCTGCCTGGGAAGAGGCACGTACTGTAAAGGCGCCGCCGTGAAACAGTGAAATGCCTGCCCGTTTGGCAATATCTACCAGAGTTTCCAGGTGCGTTTCATTTAAAGTGGGCTTGCCTGCATCATCCAGGTCAAAAATCTCTTCCATATTAATGCAAAATACGTTTTGCCGGGAATAAACCGCTGCCCGCAAATATTTTTCCAAAAGGGAGAGATAGAGCGGAGACCATTTCGGTGCGCGGTGCGCCTGCACAATATTGGGGAAGGAGAACCAGTTGACATAGCGGAAGGTATCCTTTCCTGCCTTGGGCACTTGAAGCGGGTATTCGTCCACAAATAAGGTCAGTTTTTTCGTAACGTCCCCATGGGTTACCAGCAGCGTCCAAGTCTGCGTGCGCGGTTGACGGCAATATTCAATAGGCGTTTTAAACGCAATGCCGGCGGTGGTATATTGCGGTTGGAAAATATTGTAAAATGGGTCCAAAACATCGTAAATCATAAAGGGTGCGCGGCGGATAACATGCTCGTTTACATCGTTTTTCAAATATTCCGTACGCTGTTTTGCGCCGGTGTTGACTTCCACCGGCAGGGCACGAAGTTCAAACAGTTTATAGCTGCCGTGCGGCCCCTGAACATCCACGGATACCGGAATGCCGGGCGTAAGCCCGCGCAGGACAATATGTACGCCGGCATAGGTGCCGTTTGCACCTGCTACACGGTAAGCGGAAGTGCCTTCCGCCGGATTGGTATCGGGATAAATGGGGGTAAGTTCGTCAAAGAGTGCTGCTTCAAAAGTCTGCATAGTGATTCCCTCCTGAAAAGTTTTCTTTTATTTGTCCCTATTATACTGGTTAAAAAGGAAGAATGCAATAGACAGATTTTATACTTGAGTAACAGATTTTGCAATGTGTCAACACTGGTGTTGGAACAAAAAGTAAAAAAGCAGGCGTAGAAGCCCGCTTTTTTGTTATGTCTGCGATTTTCGATAGGTGCCCGGCGTTGTTCCGACAATCTTTTTAAACAGACGGATAAATGATGTTGTATTCAGAAAACCGGTCTCATGAGAAACTTCGTCTATTTTTTTGGACGTACAGCGCAGTAATTCTTTTGCTTTTTCAATGCGTTTGTTGTTAATGTAGTTGACAAATCCTTCTGGTTGAATGGTTTTAAAGATTTTAGAGATATAAGGAGAACTGATGTGGAACTCCTGTGCCACCATGTTGGCGCTGAGGTCCGCATCGGTATAATGCTCATCTATATAGCTTTTAATCTTTTTTGCCAGTGCGGCGGAGCCGGTATCTTCAGCTGCTTCTGTTTCACGGTTGATTTTCGCACATATACTCTGAATCAGGTCATGGATACCGCTTTGAATGGAACGAATATCTGTGGAGTTGGTTAAAGTCAACAAGTAAATGTCGTTGACCTTCTTGTTATCACTGTTGACATAGTTCTGGAAGTTTTTGGTGATTGTATTGATCAAGTCATGGATATAGTATTTAAACACAATCGGCTCAAAGCTGACAGAGTGTGTAAACTGGTAGATAAGGTCGTCAACAAAATCACATGCTTTTGCACTTTCTCCATATTTAATATAATTACAAAGCTGATTAATTTTATCCACCATGGGGAAAAGAGGAGCGGTATGTTCCACCGCAATATCCCCATAGAACACAATATCAGATTCTTCTGTAAACTGAATGTAGTCAATACAGCTAAATGCCTCGGTATAAGCCTTGGTTAGCTCGAAAATATCTTCGTGCCATTCACTGACTCCGGCGCAGAGTTCCACATTAAAGTGCAGCTTCATTAAAGTCAAAAACTCGCTCAAAACTTCATCAAGCTGGGCGAAGACCTTTTCGCTAGGAGCTGATATGAGTGCAATACAATTGCTATAACTTTCAAAGAAATAACTCTCCATCCCCTTGGCTTCCAAAAGTTCCCGTCCGATGTTATCAATAATGTCCACCAGTAAATTGTAACGTTCAAAATCGGAAATGTTTTCGTCCTGAAATAAATCACCGTAATGATGCATAGGGAACAAAATAACGGCATTTGGCGGGGAGGAAAACTCCGGACTGAGATACTTTTTCACCGTTTCTTCCTGAAAGTCAGAAAGAGTACCGTTGAGCAGTTTCACCCAAAACATATCCTTCATCTGCCGGGTATGTTTTTCCTGAAGCGTTTTCGTTTGGCGCAGTTGTTGTGCCGCCTCTAAAATCAACCCTTCCATTTGGGCGTATTCATTTTGGTCTTTATCCGTATAGTTGGAGGGTACATTCGCCAGAAATTTCTTGATCGGTGAATACTGACGGCTTACCAAAAAACGGATAATAGCCATTCCCAGCACAATGGCGATAAACATGAGCAGCGCCATGACGTAAAACCCATTGGACGGCGCATAGTAATGCGTTTTTGGCGTATAAAAGACAAAACGCCAGCCTGTATCAAGTGCAGCAATATAGTTTGCTATCGTTTTTTCTCCATTTAAATCAAATTCAAACATGCCCTGCGCCTCTGTGAAATAGTCTGTTACCCCTTGTGACATGGTATCAGAAGGCAGCGACGTTGCAAGCAGTGTGCCGGAGCGGTCGAATATTTCATAATTGATTTTGCTGTCGGCGACCATTTTTCCCATTTGATAGGTAAAATACGCGTCACGAATCATGATAATCATAAAGGTGTTATCAGACGTTAGGCGGTATTTGAACATGATATACTTGGAGGAAACGTCCGTTAGCGAGCCTGTCCCCTTCACAACTTGAATGCCTGTATACGGAGAAGACACCCATTCCCGCCAGGTATCATAATCAATATCCAGTCCGGAATACGCTGAAGTGAAAAATTTCATGTCGTTCTGCAGTCCTTCCGCACTGCCTACCGTAGAAGAACCACTAAAATAAAAATAAAATTTATAAGCGTTATATAAGGTAAAATAATAGGACTTGAGCGCATCCTGGAAAGCACGAATCATTTCGGGAGAAGCCTGGTCGATGGTTTGAATGGTACGCAAAGACAACAAGTCCGGGTTTGAGGCGAGTTCCGAAGCAATCTTGCTGTATCGGTCCAGTTCCAAATCAATTTGCCGCTGTACATTTTGATAAAAGATATTATTTTTGTAATTCAATTCCTGCCGGATATTTCGCATTAAATATTGATAAGAAATATAATTAAAGATAATCGGGATAATCAGGACAATCAAAAAGGAACGTGTCCACTTGGAAACCAGTGAAGACTTTTGAAAGAGTTTCAACGTCTCTCCCTCCCTTAACAAATTTTTTCTGTACCCTGTCCGCGAAGCAAATTGGTATCATTTTGTGCATCGCCGGTTCCGAGCGTCCGCGAAGGAACATTTCGGCGGCGCTTTTCGCCCCTGCGCACAGGGGTGGTTCCAATCCGTGTCCCGGCGAGGAACTTCCTATCCTAATAGATGCTACGCGTCTATTATACCATAAATATTTGCTTCTTGCAATTCTAAAGAAAAGAAATACGCATCGGAGCAAGTAGATGGAAAACCGTAAAATGGGCATTTTAACTGGCTTTTTGTAAAATGTCAGAATAAAATTGGTTAATTGAAATTTGCTTTGGCAGCCCTTATAATAAAAACAGAAACAAAAACAAAGAAAAATCGGAACGGAGGAGATTATCATGAAATCACAGGCGCTTGCCGCAGGGAGGCAAGGGATGCTGCGAAGTAAAAACGACGTCGGCGCCGTGGTGGTGCGAAAATCAAAATGGCGTGCAATTTTAAGGAATTATGAACTATACATATTTTTACTTCCCGCACTTGCCTACATTGCAATTTTTATGTACGCACCAATGTACGGCGTTCTGATGGCGTTTCAAGATTATAATATGGCAAAAGGGGTCATGGGAAGCCCGTGGGTTGGATTGGAAAACTTTCGGCGTTTTTTTGCTGGATATAATTTTTGGTCAACGCTTTGGAACACGTTATCACTGAGCTTGTATTATTTGGCGGCGACGCTTCCGCTTCCCATTGTTCTGGCGCTGATTTTCAATAATATTAAAACGGGCTTGTATAAAAAATCCGTTCAGATGATTACCTACGCGCCCAACTTTATTTCGGTTGTGGTTCTGGTTGGTATTATGAAAATACTGATGGCGCCGGATACAGGAATTATCAACGTACTGCTGACAAAATTCTTTGGCGCTGGAACGATAGATTTGTTTGGAAGACCGGAATATTTCCGTCATATGTACGTTTGGTCCGGTGTTTGGCAGACGCTTGGCTGGAACAGTATTATTTATGTGGCGGCACTGGCGGGCATTAGTCCTGATTTATATGAAGCGGCGACCATTGACGGGGCAAGTCGGCTGCAAAAAATCTGGTATTTGGAATTACCCAGCATTTTGCCGACTGCGGTCATTAT
>CBCTHD010000176.1:0-5556 GCA_965146615.1 uncultured Clostridia bacterium | reverse complement strand
GGAAGACCAAAATAAAGCAATACCTTTACTTTTATGTCTTGACAGTTATACCAATTTCGTTATACAATATAGTTAGTTTAAACTAATCAGACTAGGAGATGGTATGATGGAATATTTTCTACAATAATGATAGTTGTTATCCTTGATTTGGTCTGTAAGCGCATTATTGAAAATGCAGACTATACTTTTGTGAAATTTGAGGTGCAGCAGAAATGAAATATTATGCTAATAATGAGCAAACAGCCTATCAGAAATTAGGTAAAACCAACTTTTATGACGGTATGATAACCTGCACGACACAACTTGGCACTTTTGTAAGCACAATGGTATGGAGTATTGGCAAAAAAGAAAACGATACCTATTTAAACCAAGCGTTGTCGGGCATTCCGGACGGCTTTTCCGGCAAACTGCTCGAGGTACCTGTCGGCACGGGTATACTGACCATGCCACTCTATCAAACACTCCCAGAAGCTGCGGTCATTTGCCTTGATTATTCTTCTGAAATGATGGCAAAGGCGAAAAAGCGTGCGGATGCATTGGGACTTTCAAATACAACCTTTGTACAGGATGATGTCGGTAATCTTCCCTTTGAAGATGAAACTTTCGATGTCGTGTTATCACTGAACGGATTTCATGCATTTCCGGATAAGACAGCGGCTTACAGCGAAACCTATCGTGTGCTGAAAAAAGGCGGGATTTTTTGCGGCTGTTTTTATATTATAGGCGAAAACAAGCGCACAGATTGGTTTATAAAGCATATTTATGTACCAAAAGGGTTCTTTACACCGCCGTTTGAAACAAAAGTAAGTTTATATAAAAGGCTTTGCACTATGTATGAGCAGGTCGATTTGCAGACTGTACAATCTATAGCATGCTTTACCTGCCGAAAACGGTAAGCAACGGACCAAGGAACCAATTTTCAAAATTCTCCATGGACCTATACGCTGCAAAACGAATCTGTTTTCACATCTTATTATGCCTAAGAAATGGCAGAAAGGATTACACTTATGAAAAAGAACCATTTACAGGAAAACACCGTCCAACACACGCTCTGTATTCCCCTATGGGGTCGTATGATTGCGGCTCAAAAATATCCACACCTCTTTCCGGACAACGACGCAGAACGTATTATAAAAGACTTAGGCGTCGATTTTTCCGGCAAATTTCTGTACAAACTGCAATATGTCTGGTTGAACTGTCTCATTCGCCAGTATAACCTTGCTTGGGAAATTACAAATTATTTAAACTTACATCCTCATGCAGCAGTAGTGGAGCTTGGCGCGGGGCTTTCCTGTCTCAGGCGGCAGATGGGTAATGCGCAGAATCCGTGGTACTCGTTGGATATGAAAGACGTTATAGCGCTCAGAGAAGCATATATCCCCCGCGGCAATCGGGAACAAAATATCATTTGTGATTTGAATGATTTTTCTTGGTTTGATCAAATTGATTTCCATGTGCAGGATGGTATTGTATTTACAGCCGGCGGGTTGTTCTACTATTTTGAGAAGGAACAGGTGAAAAAGTTATTTTGTGCGATGGCAAATCATTTTCCCGGTGGAATGATTGCTTTTGACGCTGTGAATGCCCTTGGACTAAAAGGCGTCAATGCCGAGGTAAAGATGGCAGGAAATAAAACAAAATCATATTTTTCGCTGGAAAATCCCAAATTAGAACTGGAAAGTTGGTCTGACCAAATTGTAAACGTCACGGAAAAAGACTATATGGGCGGTTACCTGAAAGCAGGTTACACACCGGATTGTTTCACACGAATTTTCTCGTGGACGATGAAAAAATTTCATCTTGGCTTTATGGTACATGCCGAATTTCGTAAAAAATGATGAAAAAGCATGTAAAAACAAATACCATTTAACAGCAAATCCCGGCAAAGCCACAATTATCATGGTTTTGCCGGGACAAATTTTATAAAGCAGAAATTTTTTCAACTTCCGTTTGGCAATCGGTTATTCCGCCGGATTGATGCTAACCTCCGTAATACTGTTCCAAGCATTTAAAGAATTGCCGTATCCAACAAACTTTACATATTTTGCATCAACCGGTTCAAACGAAAAACGCTCCAAATCAATCAAGGTTCCAGACCCTTGTGCAGACAATACTTTTGTAAATTCTTCACCATCTGTAGATACCATAATGTCAAATTTCGCAATACGCTGGTCTCCACTATAAAATGCAAGGTCAACTGAACTGATTTTTGTCTCTTTTTCCAGTTCCCACTGAATCCACTGCCCGTCTGTTCCGGACATGGACCAGCGGGTAGCTAAATTCCCGTCAATCGTATTCCCTTCTACATTTCCGTCGTTGCCACTAGCCGTTACACCAACGATTGGAACTGCATTTGGATTTCGTTCCACGCTTTGTGCTGCTATGGCGTTGGGCACTTCGATTTCATAAATCGTCACATCGGTACCTTCTGTCACATCGGTAAACGTTACTTTCAAATATTGAGATGTCGTTTCCGGGAATGTTACTTCTTCATATGTCTTGTCAGATTCACGCGTGACAGGCAATGTCGCAATTTCTGTAAACGTTGTTCCATCATCCGATGCTTCCAGTTTCACTTCTTTTATACGGTCTACCGTGTTGTATTCAAACAATTTAATGCTCTTGTAAGTCACTGGCTTTTGAAAGTCGATCAGCAGCCAGGAACCAGTCCCTTCCGCTTTGGTGCTTGCCCACCGCGTTGACATATTATTATCAATCGCATAATCCGCTATATAGCCATCACTATAATCTCCCGACGAGATAACGGTCGCGCCGGTCACCAAACTGGGATACGCCACATCTCCTGTGGTAACTGCCGCTCGTGCATGAGACTTATCAACAGGCTTGGTAGGATCTACGTCCGCTGTAGGTACTCGCTTGATGCTTTCTATTAGATTATCAATCGTCGCAGCATCTTCCTCAGAGTCCAAAATATCGTCGAAATCGCTGATTGCAATAAATCCTTTATCATCCCAGAACACCTTTTTACCCAGCAGCTGTTCCGCCAGTGCACGAATGGGGATAAAGGTCCGGTCGTTATAGTCCTGCGCCGGAACGTCCAGTACAATTTCTTCTCCATCCATATTCAAAATGTTCTCTCCGAGTACCATAGTTGCATGCTTGCCTTGATAATCAACAGAGACTGTATCCGTGCTGGAGTCAAAATCTACCACAGCGCCGAAGTTTTCTGAAATAAAACGTACCGGCACCAATGTCCGGTCGCCGATAATTACCGGTTTGACTGCATCATTTTCTGCATCAATCGGCACCTGTTTGGTATGAACAATTGCATTCGGCTGGTCGACTACCAACAGAACTGCCTTATCAATCCGGTATTCCTCGCTTGCCTCCCAATCCAACCGCTGCTGTACATATAGACTCTGCGGCGTGACCGGTCCGGTCGGAGACTCAATATATCCATTTCCAATCAGCGGCTGCCCTTCATATTCAAATTGGGTGCCGCCTTGTTTATTCGCATAGCTTAACGTACTCTCAACCGAATCTGCTACTTCATCAGCCGGCATCAGAGAACCGACGCCAACCGCAAAGTTTTGTGCCGTTGGCGGTTTGGACACAATGGTCGCTGATGAGGTACAGTTCCAAAATACAATATTTGCGCCCGCCCAGCCATGTCCCGTTCCGGAATTTCCACGGTTGACAGCTTCAAATGTACCTCCGCCACTATTTGGATTTTTTTGCACTACATTATCATAAAGTGTGCCACTCGCCCAGCGATGATGCGGTTCGGATACTGCATTTGACTGCACAGATACATTATCATAAAAGACATTAGGCCCCAGCACTTGTGAACCGTTTACCCAATCATGCCGTCCGGTTTCTGCATAACACCTTGTTATGAGAATCTGCTGACCACATAAATTGAAGCTATATCGCAATCCTCCAACTATTCTGGACTTCATGTCAAGACAGGTACAATCCTGAACAGTAACTCTCTGCGCTGTGTTTTCTACTGACACACAGGAATACGCATAATGGATTGCTGTAACATGCTGAACCCAGCAATCAACAGCATTTTTTATCTGAACCGCCATCCAGCCATGTTTTTCATCCGTATCACTGGTGTAGGTCGAATCCATGTAAATGTTTTCGACCGCACAGTTAGACACTCTGCCTTCCCATGTATATTTAAAGACCGATCCCCCGCCATACTGTTTGTCCAATGCAGTGGTAATCGGCGATTCAATCGTAATCGTATTTCCATCAATTTTAGTGATGCGGCGCTGCCACTGGAAATCATAGCTTCCTGGCGCCCACTGTGTCGCCGGAGCCGGAATCTGATCCATCCCAATATCGGATATCCATTCCTCCGTTGACGGACGGTACACAATAATTTCATCCCCCAAATTGAGAGAACTTGCGTCCTCTACGGTAAAGGTTCTTGCACCGACACCGACATATGTATCGACAATCTGAATCTGGTCTCCATTTTTTGTGGCACTGCCACTGCCCTGTATGATAATTGGATTATACTGTTCCGTTCCGGTTGCCAAAACAACCGTCCCGTCAGTAGAATCCCCTTCACCACGCAGTACAACGCCGCTTGCCTTAATATAAACTGAGTTTGCAATGCGATAGGTACCTTTTTTCAGCAAGAGAGCGCCACGGATTCCATTTTGATCCATCGGCATTTCAGATACTTTATCAATTGCCGCCTGTATGTACGCTGTGTCATCTTCCTCTCCAGCAGATGGCTCTAATTCCATCACAACCGGGACTTCCGGTATCGGTTCATCGCCATTTTTATATCCTACCCTTGAGAAATCAATCATGATATCGCCCTCATCATCGTATGGCGGATAAATCAAATGACCGTCTTCACCCATTTGTACAATCTGTGCCGGTTTCGGCGGATCCAGCTCCGTTAAGGTCTGCGTAACTGCTCCCATTGCCGTCATTGTCATACTGAGTGTGCAAACCACAGCAAAAAGTACTCCAAAAACATGCTTCAATTCAAGTCCCTCCTTCAATTTTTAATATATTGCTTTAGATATAATATATTTTAGATGATTTTCATAAAAATGTCAATAAAAATATGAACAAGCACAGGGCGCAGTTGTCTGCGCCCTGTACAATTCTTGCCACACTATGTACCACCTATATTTCATCTATCACTTTCAATGTGGAGGGTTATTCCCTGTCTCGCAGTTCTCCCCGAAAGCATTCTATTGGAAACATAAACCGTTAACACATTATGTACTCGTTCACTTTTTGTTCTAATCACCAGTTCTCTCTTCAAGCCCGGTGTTATTTTCTGTAAATATATTTGTTGTGCTGGTTTCGTCTACAAACAATCCGTTTTCATACGCGCCCTCTTGATTTTCAAATTTATTGTCTACAAACACAATATCGTCACAGTTGACAATAAAAGCGCTTCCCATCCCCACAAACCTATCCTTTGTCGGCGAGTTGTTTGCATTCAGGAATTGATTGTTGCGGACTACTACATTTTTGGCCGAGAACATGCCGAACGCTCCCCACGCGGAATTATCTACCACATTGTTTTCCACCAGTACATTCGTTGCGATACGTCCTTCC
>CBCTHD010000175.1:0-5565 GCA_965146615.1 uncultured Clostridia bacterium | reverse complement strand
GGTATATTTTTGGGAGACAGCATATTAATCAGCATGAAATTCTTTGCAGATAACGTTAGCTGATTCAACATATGAATCAATGTAATTTGCAATTTATTCTGTAATGAAATATCCAGAGTATCTATATGAATCAGCGCTATCATATAGTTTTCTTTCGGAAGGGAAATTTGGTATTCCGTCAGAATGCCCGAAACGGTTTCTTCCGTAAGATTGCTTTCGTTGAGCAGCCTGTGCAAAAGCATGGAGTTATTGTAATTGATATATGCTTTACGCATATGCAGATTAGATATGTTGCTTTGCAGTTTCGCTTTTGCTTTATTGAGCGCTTCATATAATTTGTTTTTGTCTAAAGGCTTGAGCAAAATACTTAACACGTTATTTTCTACCGCCGACTGCGCGACGTGAAAGTCCTCATAGCCTGTCAAAATAATGATTTCCGTTTTGAGATCGGACAAGCGAATATTGTCAATCAACGTCAGTCCGTCGCCATTATTCATGTATATATCGGTGATAAGTAGGTCGGGTTCTAGGCTGCGGCATAAATCCCATGCTTCTTTTCCGTCTTTGCAGCAACTCACAATATGAAAGCCGCAGCTTTCCCAATCTATAAAATCAACCAAACCGCTTAACACGATTTTTTCATCATCGACAAGGATAACGTTATACATGAAGCGCACTTCCTTTTACCATTATTTAAAGGCATTTTTGTTTATCTTGATGTATGTTTTTTCAAGTGGATAAATGATGTGACGAACAATTTTCCTTGAAAAAACCAAACCCAGAATACCTGAAGCGATACACAGCAGGACAAAGACAGCTGTTAAAGAACTGACGAAGGTTGTGTTATCGCTTGCATTAAAATTTGTTACAACATTAAAATCGTAATTAGTATTGTGAAGCTCAATGGATTTTATGTTTCTTTTTTTGCTGTAATTTTTCGGATTGTCAGATGAGATAACTTCAGATTTCGTTTTATCATTTTCCGTAACAGTCAAATACGCATTATCAAACACGATGTAAATGGAGACATCCTTGGTAAAATAAGTTTCCGTGGAAATTTTTTGGCTAAACGCCGCCGTTTGAATTGCGCTAATAACAGAAAAAAGTGGAGTATCACTGGAATCATAAATGGTCTTTCCATACAAAAAATAATTGCCGCAGGTGTTCGTATAAAAGCAAACATTCGGGTCGTAATACATATAAGCCGGCTGCACAGAGAGTGCGTCAAGAATCCCTGTATTTTTTACCGCTTCTATATTCAAGTAGTTGTTTTGCGTAATAAATTCGCCGGAGTTTAAAACAATTGCAATGTCATAAATCGCCGGATTATATCTATACTTCATAATATTTGTCAATATGCTGGACAACTGTGAGTCCATGTTTACTCGGTCATTGTTTTCAGCAGTATAGGCGTCAAAAAATTTCGCAAATGTCGTGATGTCCTTATCAATTTGTTTCAGATAGTTGTTAATATTTTGGGAATACATTTCCGCAAGCGCGGATGCTTTGTCGGTATAATCTCGATACATAATTTGGCTATAAAACAAGTAATACACCGTCATAAGGACCGATATTGTCAGAAAAATCGTAAGCGATAGTTGCAGTATTGCGTGACGCTTTAATTTTGACAGCATTTCTTTCCACTCCTTCCGGGGCATCGTCCGGTATCCTATATTGCTCATTATATCGCGGTAATAAATAAATTGTCAAGTAAATTACTGCCTCTAAGGCCGGTATTTTGTAAAGTCGTCACATTATGGAAAGGAAATATCACATTTGTTACATTGTTTTATAATTTTATTTAAGATATAATTGTAATTGTACAAAATGCACAAAGATACATAGAAAGGGGAATTATTATGAAAAAACTATTAGCGGCAGCGATCGGACTGACTCTCGTGTTATCGACAGTAGGATGTTCTGCGCCGAAAGAAAATGCAAGTTCTTCGGAAAAAACGCAGATTTCCATAGGCATGTGGCCGACGAACAAAGAGAAGGACCCAGAGAAATATGAGCATTATCAAAACTTAAAGGCGCGTTTTGAAGAGGCGAACCCTGATGTTGAAATTATTCCGGACAACTGGTCTTTCAGCTTAGAAACGTTTCTTGCAAAGGCAGCAAGCGGAAATCTCCCCACACTGTATGAGGTTTATTTTACGGAAGGTCAGCGTGTCATCAATGCAGGATATTGTGCCGATGTTACAGACTATATAAAAAAATATGGCTATGAGACAAAAATTAAGGATTCCATTAAAAGTCTTATTATGAAAGAGGATAAATACTATATGGTACCACAATCCTCTTATAATATGGGACTATATATCAATAAACCGCTCTTTGCGCAAGCGGGACTCGTAAACGAAGACGGCAGTGTGATAGTACCGCAGACCTACGAGGAACTTGCGGAGTTTGCAGGAATCATTAAAGAGAAAACAGGTCAGCCGGGCATTTGTATTTGTACGGCAAATAATACAGGCGGCTGGAATTTCCTTAATATTGCATGGGCTTACGGAACAGAATTTATGAAGCAAGACGAGAGCGGTAAATGGAAAGCAACCTTCGATTCGCCGGAATGCGCAGCAGCGCTTCAGTGGATAAAAGATTTAAAATGGAAATACAACGCCATTCCGGAAACCTCGTTTGCAACCGGAACGGAACAGCAAAAATATTTTGGAGCCGACCAGGCGGGCATGTTTATCGGCACGCCGCCGCAGGACGAGCTAATTAGTATTTACAATATGAATACCGAGGACATTTGTATTGCTGCGCTTCCGGCGGGTCCTGCCGGACGGTTTTCACAGGTAGGCGGCGTCTTGTCGGTCATTAAGCAGGGCAGCACACCGGAGCAGATAGACGCAGTGTTCCGCTGGCTAGAGTTTTCAAACAGCAGTTATACTTTGAGTGAGGATGCAAAACAGACGATGGAGGGTTCTTATCAACTGAGGGCGAATAAAGGGCTGCCGATTGGATTTTATCAGTATTCACCGTGGGCGGACAGCGCGGAAAAAACAACGTTTGAGCAAAGCATTGTTGACAAATACGCAAATATTCCGGCAGCGAACGTAAAAGAATTTAATAATCCGCCTGAGGACATGCAGTTAAAACCGGAGGAGCCGGTAAACTGTCAGGAATTGTATGCAGCATTGGATGCTTGTATTCAGGAGGTTATTACCAATGAGTCGGCAGATCCGGCGGCACTGTTGCAGCAGGCGGCAGAAGATTTCCAGAGGGATTATCTGGACAGCGCAGAGTAAACCTTCAAATTGTCATTTCAGCGGCGGTGCGCCCGCCGCTGAAAAATATAAATCATTGGAGAAATGTGTCGTGATGAAAAAACACAGATTAGGGAAATTGAAAAGCGATTTTTCAGCATACATATTAATGTTTCCGGCAATTTTTCTCATATTTTTGTTGATCTGGAGGCCAGTTTATCAGGGATTTGTTTTATCTTTTTTTAAACTGCAAGGGTATGAACCTGTTGAATTTGTCGGGTTGCAAAATTATAAGGATATTATTTCGGAAACACTGTTTCAAACAACGGTTTTCAACACATTTAAATACGTTGGATTGTCGCTGCTGGTCGGCTTTGTTCCGCCGATATTTATAGCAATTATGCTAAATGAAGTGCGCTGGTGCAAGGGGTTTATTAAGTTTGCAATTTATTTTCCGGCAATTTCGCCGGTGATTGTTACGTCTTTGCTATGGACCTTTATTTATGATCCCAGTGCGGGCGGACTTTTAAATATGCTGTTGTTAAAGCTCGGACTTCCGGCGCAGCAATGGCTAAACGATGCAAATCATGCGATTTTGTATATTATTATTTCGATGACGTGGTCGGGATTTGGCTCTGCAACCATTTTGTATTTATCCAGTATCAAGGGTATCGGTACGGACATGTACGAAGCTGCATACATTGACGGTGCGGGTCTTTGGGCAAGAGTATGGCATATTACCATTCCGCAGATTTGGAAAATTGTCCTGCTCATGTTGGTCAATAACATTATCGGTGTTTTTCAGGTCTTTGCACAGCCGCTTGCCATGACGGGCGGAGGACCTAACAACGCAACAGTATCCTTGTCACTTTTGGCATACCGCTATGCATTTGTATATCTAAAGAATGAAAAGGCGCTGGCTATTGGTATGATAACCTTTGTCATGCTTGTGATATTGACAGCATTCTACTTTTTCTTAGAAAAGAAGGTGTCATATGATGACTAAATCAAATGAACCCACAGGCATGATTTGTCAGCTGGAATTTAAAACAATGAAGGTGAAGATCATCCATGGCATATTTTTTGCAGTGATGATGTTGCTGTGTATGATTTGCTTGCTGCCGATTGTTTGGATGTTTTTGTCCGCATTTAAAGATACAAAAGAATTTTTAAAGATACCGCCAAGTTTTCTGCCGGAAAAAATAGATTTTTCAAAAGTTGTGGAAACATGGTCGCAAAACGGCATTGGAAGGACGTTTTTGAATACAACGTTTATGGCGGCAGGCGACATTGTGTTTACCATCGTGTCTAATGGTCTTGCGGGATATGTCATATCAAGACTGAAGCCGCGTGGTTCCAAATTGTTGTTTATGCTGATTATGTGGACAATGATGCTGCCAAATAATGTGAGTCAGGTGCCTTTGTTTATGACATTTACAGACTTTCCGGTAACGGGTTGGAATTTGTCAAATACCTATTTGCCCATGTGGTTGCTTGCCGGCGCGAATTGCTATTATTTGCTGCTCTTTAAGAGCTTTTTTGATTCCATTTCCATATCGTTTTTTGAATCGGCAAAAATAGACGGCGCATCAAATTTCAAAATGTTTACAAGAATCGTGCTGCCACTCAGCATACCAATCATGGCAGTCATTTGTATCTTTCAATTCAATAGCGCATGGGGAAATTATTTCTGGCCCATGCTTCTGATAAACAATCATTTGCAGGTAATTGGGCAAAGAATTTTGACGATGAAGGGGCAAATGGTGATTGATAGATATGTGATGGTTATGGCGTTTGTAATTATTCCGCCGTCAGTGATTTACATTATTTTTCAAAGATACATTATCGGAGGGTTGACTCTCGGTGGAGTCAAAGGATAGGAGGTGTGGTATGAACAGACAGATGAAAAAAATGATAAGTATGCTGCTAATGGCTGTTCTGCTTTTTTCTACGGTTTCTGTATTTGCAGAGGAGACAGCCGAGACTGCGGAAGAAGCATATGCGGATTTTACATCCGCTTCTGCCGCAATGATGAACATGAACGCCGTGCTGAGCGGCAATTCCGCCCCTAAGGTTGTGGAGCGCGAGGGGAGATATGGCTGGGCGCTGGGAGCAGATGAGGCGACGGCGTCCATTTGTCTTGATCTTGAAAATAGCTTTGCGCATAACGTTTCCGATGGGAGCATTTTTGAAATTGAGGTGGATTACTACGATGCAGACAGGGGAGTATTTTCCCTGGTTTATTCCGCGCAGGACCGCCCCAATCGTTGGGCGGGTATGCAGATGACGGAGGGGTTTGGCGCCAAAAGTGTGCGGAATACCACGGTAAAGGCATGGAGACCCAAAACGTTTT
>CBCTHD010000174.1:0-5571 GCA_965146615.1 uncultured Clostridia bacterium | reverse complement strand
AAACGCGGTCATTACAATAAATGTCTAAAAACGAATGGGGAAGGTTTTTGGCAAAAAGTGCGCCGTGCATTTCCAATTCATTGGGGATAAAATGGTCGGAGTGAGAGTGTGTGATGAGCAGCGCGCGCAGCCGGGAGAGCTCTACGCCATGACGAACAGAATTGAGGTAGGTGTCGGGGGAAAAATCGACTAATAAGTCGTCGTCAATGAGTACCTGGGAGCGCGCCCGCAGGTTTTTGCCGCCGCTACGCCGGGCGGCACGGCAGTTTTCGCAGTTACAAAAGATACCGGGAATTCCTTCCGCGGCAGCAGTGCCTAAATAGTGAATTCTCATTTTTATCCATTGTCCTTTCTATCGGTGGACAGAAAAAAGGCTGTGCAAATCAGTCCTGCACAGCCTTTTCAGCCCGCTGGTTATTTTAATTCTTTGGATTCAAATACCACAACATCAATAGCATCAGCAATGTTGTCCGCACTCAAACGCGCGACGCCTGCCGCGTCCAGAATTTCATCTGTCCGGCTACTGGTCGTATCCAAATAATGAAAGTTGATACGCTGCATGGCATCAGAAAGAATTTTCTGTTCTTCCTCTGTATTCGATTCGTTGTTTCGTTCCGCTTCTAAAAGCCGTAGAGTGACTACAACTGCTTGCTGCTTGGTAAACAGCGCATGCTGTGCTTCCCGGCGAAATTCTTCCACGAGTTCTAAGTTTCGCATGGTGAGATCCTCCTTTCGCCTTGTTTTTACCAGAACAAGACATCATTACCTTTGAGTTTCAATAATGCTTCCATGAAATAGTAATCCCCATAAATGATGGGAATATGAATACCATCTTTGTTGAAATAGGCCTCTGTGCCCATCTGGACAATGGATTGCTCGTTGTCATCGTAGTTACAGCAGTGCTTGTCCGTACCCTGTAAAATTTTTATTGCCGCGCGCAGGTACAGCGCTTTTTCAAATTCCGGCACGATATTGGACAGTTCAATAAGTCCGCATGCCGCAATACAGCCCGCAGTGGAGTCCTTCATGTCGTCTCCGGCAGGAGAACGGAAATCAACGGCAGGAACGCCGGTTTCGTCCAGATTGGCGATAAAATAATGCGCCACTTTTTTGGCGGTATCTAAATATTCCTGCTTGCCGGTATGAATATAACTCAGCGTAAAGCCATACAGCGCCCAACTTTGTCCGCGGGACCAAGAAGAACCGCTTTCATAACCCTGACCGCCGGGGGTTTCTAATATTTCTCCCGTCACCGGATCAAAGCTGACAATGTGGTTACAAGAGCCATCGGGACGCACAAATGCCGTCATTGCGGTGTCTGCATGTGTCATTGCGGCATAACGGAACCGCGGGTCGCCAGATTCATCGCTTGCCCAGTAGAGCAGTGGAATGTTCATCATGCAGTCAATAATACCCCAGCCGATTTTATCGCCGTTCCAAGCACGGATAAATTTCGCCTGTGCATTAAAGCGTCCGGCGAGCAGTGTCGCGGCGTGCAGTCCGCGTGTTTTGGATATTTCGCTGCCCGTCAGGCGATAGTCTGCAACTGCGCTCAGCAGCCACATAAAACCGACATCGTGGTGCAGCCCGTTAAAATCAAGGAATGTTTCGTCCAACATTTCTTCGCAGCCTTCTGCAATCTTGCGGTAATCTTCGTCTCCCGTTTGCTTGTACATCAGCCACATCATACCCGCCCAAAAACCGTTGGTCCACCAGGACGCATTGTACTCGTTGACATATTTTCCGTTTTTGGTCGTATACGGGAACGCAGCGCCTACCTCCGGCGCGACTTTCGCCATTTTCTTTTCTACTTTACTCCAGGTTTCGTTTACCCAGTTCATATCCACTTCGTATGCTGACATCTTCTAAAGCACTCCTTTTCCTTCACTTTATATGTTAAAGTTATTATAGCATGATACGCGGCAGAATGCAACCGCCTATGGAAAATTTTTCAAAGAAAAAACGCTTTCCGTCCGGAAAGCGCAAAGGTCAAAACAGCAAAAAGATAAGCAGGACGGCAAGCAGGATTTGGCATACGCCCACCATACCGCCATACAGCATGGCCTTGGGACCCTCCCGTACGAGGTCGCGAAATTTCACGCGCATTCCGATGGCGGCAAGCGCAATGATTTCAAATTGGTTGCTGACCAGCTTCGCACTGCGGGAAAGCACTTCGGGGACAATACCAAAACTGGTGATAACGCTGAACAGAAAAAAGCCGATAATAAACCAGGGAATGCCGGCTTTAACATGGGCGGCAGCCTCATGTTTTTTGGAAAAGAACGGTTTCGATTCATCTGTATTGACTTTGGAAAACACAAGAGCCACCAACACAAGGAAAATGATACGGATAATTTTAAATACCGTTGCCATTTCCACAACGTCATCATTGACAAATTTGGCAGACGCTATCACCTGTCCGATGGATTGCAGTGTCCCGCCGATTAAGCCGGAGGTATGCAGCGTTTCATGCTGATAAAGAACGCCCGCCAAAGCTGGAAGCAGCACCATCAAAATGGTACCGGTCACATTGACAATCGTGATGGAAATCCCTTTTTCTTTGGAATCAGCGCCGACAATCGGTGTAACAGTTCCGATCGCGGAAGAACCACAGACGGCATTCCCGGCGGACATTAAAAGCGAAAACCGCCGTCCAAATCCCAACAGTTTTCCGATGAGACACGCCGCTACGATGGTACCTGCCATTTGTAGAATGATAAATCCTACGCCCCCAATTCCTACGCCCATAATATCAGTTAAATTGAGCGTAAGTCCTGTTAAAACAATGGATATTTCCAGAAGTTTGCTTTCAGAAAATTTCGTTCCTTTATCCAAAAAAGGTTGCCCCAGAAAAGTGTTTCCTGCAATGATACCGAGCACAATAGCAATCAGCGCTGCGCCGATAGAAGGCACGAAACGCGCTGCACCCTGGGCAATCACAGCAATGACAACACACACCAGCAGCCCCGGCAGAATCTCTTTCCCCATTTTTAAAATATATTTGAGCATATACTGCCTCCTAAAAAGTAATTTGAATTCATTGTATCATAAATATTATATAAAATCAATGGATTTCATGAATACGGTCGAGTATAAGCCGCATGTCATCCTTATTATTTGCGTCTTCCACGAAAAAATAACTGCAAAATTTCGCGGCAGGGCGCTTCCAAAATGCCACCGGCAAAATGCACCGTTGTTGGCCAGCGGTAATCGTAAAATAAGTTAAACTTGGAACCAGCAGCCCCCATTACATCATCATATGCGCCAAAATAAACGCGACGCAGGCGGGCGTTTAAAATTGCCCCGGCACACATCGGGCAGGGCTCCAACGTCACGTAAAGGTCACAGCCGTCCAGCCGCCAAGTGCCCAATGCTTCAGCAGTTTTTGAAAGCGCGGACAGCTCCGCATGGCCCAATGGGTCATGATTTTGTTCGCGAGTGTTATGGGCGCGGGCAATGATAACGCCGTCTTGCACCACGATTGCGCCAACAGGAATTTCGCCTTCTGCGCACGCCTGTTCCGCTTCCAGCAACGCTTCGCGCATATATTGTTCATGTACATTCATTGATTTATGCTCCTCTAGTCATGGTATAATAGACGCTTTACATCTATTATACCATGATTTGAAAGGGAATACCAGTCATTTTTTCAAAAGGGATTGCAAAAATGTCGAAATTACGCTAAACTATAGTAAGAGGGAGATAAAACAGAAAGAAGGAGATTACAATGCGGCTGGCAGAGAGGCTGCTATCATGCCGGCAGATGGTAAAACCGGAACAGCTCCGCGGGGAGATTGCGCCCAGCAAGGAGATTTATAAACGAACGCTGCAAATGGCGTGGCCGGCGGCGATTGAATCTGTGTTGGTGACACTTGTTGGCGCAGTGGATACCATTATGGTGGGTAGTATTGGAGCGGAAGCGATTGCAGCGGTTGGAATCACCAACCAGCCCAAACTGATTTTAATGGCGCTGATTATGTCACTCAATGTGGGCGTCACAGCCGTTGTGGCGCGGCGGCGCGGAGAACAGAACCGGCAGGGCGCGCTTGCCTGTCTCAAGCAATCGCTGATGATAAGCGCAGGAATCAGCTTGGTGTTATCCGTTTTAGGGTTTGTCTTTGCAAGGCCTTTCCTACGTGTTGCAGGCGCGGGGGAAGACACCATCGCGCCCGCCGTGACATATTTTCGCGTCCTGATGTGCGGTATCATGCTGACGTCCATCAGCTTGACCATTAATGCGGCACAGCGCGGGTGTGGCAACACAAAAATATCCATGCGGACCAATTTAACAGCGAATCTCATCAATGTCATTTTTGATTATCTTCTCATTGGTGGGCATCTGGGATTTCCGCGTATGGGTGTCGCAGGTGCGGCGCTGGCGACGGTGCTGGGAAATTTGGTGGCGTGCGTCATGTCCATTTGGTCCGTGACAAGAAAGGACACTTTTTTGACCATCAAGTGGTGCTCCAGGTGGTCGTTTGACAAAAAAACAGTCAAATCCGTCATGAATATCAGCAGTGGCGCCATGGTGGAGCAGGTGTTTATGCGTGTCGGTTTTTTTGCGTATGCGGCGATTGTGGCGCGGTTGGGCACCATTGCATTTTCCACACATCAAATCTGCATGAATATTCTCAGCCTGTCTTTCAGCTTTGGGGATGGATTAAGTGTCGCAGCAGCCTCGCTTGTGGGACAGAGCCTGGGAGCACGCCGCAGCGATATGGCGATTATCTACGGAAAAACCGCACAGCGCATCGCGTTTGCCGCATCAACGGTGTTGTTTTTCCTGTTCCTCTTTGGCCGGCATATGTTGATGAGACTGTTTACCAGTGATGCGGAAATTATTGCAATGGGTACGGTCATTCTAGTTATTACAGCATTTACGACCCATGCACAGACGTCTCAGGTCGTGATGACGGGAAGTCTGCGCGGGGCGGGCGATACGAAGTTTGTGTCACTGACGGCGTTTTTATCTATTGCGATTGTCCGCCCAATGTTGACATGGCTGCTCTGTTTCGTGTGTTCCTTTGGACTGCCGGGCGCATGGATTGCCTTGCTCATTGACCAATTTATGCGCATGAGTATTAATCTGGCGCGATTTTCAAAGGGTAAATGGACGACAAAAGTAATTTAAGAGGAGAAATGAAGATGGAAAAAGTGGTGTTGGCATCAAATAATGCGGGGAAGCTACGGGAATTTCGGGAAATTTTAGACGGCATATTTGAAATCGTTTCATTGCGTGATTTGGGGCTGGAGGCGGATCCGGAGGAGACGGGAAGCAGCTTTGAAGAAAATGCGCGGCTAAAAGCGGAATATTCCTGTCGACTCAGCGGACTGCCCGCACTGGCGGATGACTCAGGCTTGGAAGTAGATGCATTGAACGGCGCACCGGGTATTTACAGCGCCCGTTATGCGCCGGGAACCGATGCGGACCGGGTGGAAAAGCTGCTGCACGATATGGAAGCAGCAGAAAATAGGACAGCGCGCTTTGTTTCCGTCGTTGCCCTGGTATGGCCGGACGGGCGGCAGCTAACGGCGCGCGGCACCTGTGAAGGAACGATTGTGCGCCAGCCA
>CBCTHD010000173.1:0-5594 GCA_965146615.1 uncultured Clostridia bacterium | reverse complement strand
TATCGCTCATTTTGCCGGGGGCCATTTCGACCTATAATTTGATTATCATGCGAACCAACTTTATGCAGATTCCGCAGAGCTTGGAGGAAGCGGCGAAAATAGACGGAGCAAATGATATTGCCATCTTGTTTAAGGTGATTTTGCCGCTGTCCGTACCGGTGCTTGCGGTCATGACCTTGTTTTACGGCGTTTCCCATTGGAATGCATGGTTTGACGCTATGTTGTTTTTGAGAGACCGGAGTAAATATCCGCTGCAGCTGATTATGCGTGAAATTTTGATTAGCAACAGTACCAGCAGTATGTCGGGCGCCAGCGGCGGCGCTTATGAAATTGGAGAAAGCATTAAATATGCCACGATTATTTTTACCACGGTTCCGATTCTTTTGATTTATCCTTTTATCCAGCGGTATTTTGTCAAGGGAATTATGATTGGCGCGATTAAAGGATAAACGGCGATAATAAAGGAGGAAGAGGCTATGAAAAAAAGAATAGCGTTATGGTTATGCATTTGCTTGCTGTGCGTTGGCGGAAACGCTTTTGCTATGGAAGCAAGCATCAACTACAATACAAATGTCATTACGGTGAGCGCACCGGATGAGGGAGAGAAAACAGCAGTTATTTTGATACGGAATCAAGCGACAGAAGCGTATGAATATGCGGATCTTTTGTTTGCAGAAGAAGATGGGTTTTCTGCGACTTTAGCATTGTCAGAGGATGCAGAGGAAGGAAAATACAGCGTTGTGCTGGTTCGGGCAAATGGAACGGAAGAAGAAGTGTTTGACTTTGTAAATGTCAGCGAATCCACACGCAGCGCGGTACTGGCTGCCATATCTGACATATTGAATGAGACAGATGAATCGAGCCAGGAGGAGAAACTGGATGCCTTTGTGCAGCAGTACGCTGAAATACTGGACATTGATACCTCAATGTATGAAGAAATTACGTCCAAGACGACACTGATAGAACTTTTAGCAGAAAAATCATATGCGACATTTGCCCAGTTCATGGAAAGTTTTCCACAGGCGATGGAAGAAGCATATGTTGCGCAGTCCAAAGAGAAAGTGGTAGAAAGTATCAAAGAAATGGACATCGCGGAAATTACCGGAGTTCTGGAAGAAAATGAGAACATTCTGGGCATTGAGCTGACGGAGGTGTATTATCAGTATGAATCCTATGTCAATCAGCGGCTTAAGGCGGCGGAGGATTTAACGCTGGAAAATATTGCGGAGAAATTCGATGAAATTATGGCAATTCCGTACCTTAACGCAGCCTCGCGCAGCGAAATTGCCAGCGTGATTGAGGAGCAGGACCAATATCTGAACATTTATGACATCATTTATGCAAATTCAGATGACGTAGTCGTTAAAATTTTGAAGAAACTGGCGGAGACCGAATTTGAGGAACGTTCGGAGATTGTCGCCGCTATCATAGAGGTGATTGGCGAGTCGTCTTCCAGCAGTTCCACCAGCACAAGTTCTTCTTCTAGCGGAACGAGCAGTGGAGGCAGCACTACAAGACGCGCCAACGTAGATATTGCCATAACCGGAGTGTCAACGGCGGCTTCCGGCACGATGAACACAGCAAATGAAGAACAAACCGGTCCGTTTGACGACATTGACTCTGTGTTGTGGGCAAAGGAAGGCATTGAAAAGCTTGCCGAAATGGGTATTGTATCAGGCAGAGGGGACAGAATTTTTGCTCCGGAGGACAATATCACCAGAGCGGAGGCGGTAAAAATACTTGCGGGTGCGTTTTCTCTGCCGGAAGGCGAAGCCGTACTGTTTTCCGACGTGGCAGAGGACAGTTGGTATGCGCCGTATATCAGCATGGCAGTATCCGCAAATCTGATAGAAGGCGACGGCAACGGCAATTTTAATCCGAACGATCCGATAAGCAGACAGGATTTTGCCGTCATGATCTGCCGGTATATCGGCAGCAGCGAACAGACGACGGAGATGCAGTTCAGTGATACGGAGTCCATTGCTGCGTATGCAAAGGAAGCGGTACAGACACTGTATGGCATGGGCATTATTGCCGGGAAAGACGATGGGCGCTTTGACCCCTATGGCAATCTTACAAGGGCGGAGTGTGCAAAAATTGTCTATGGCATTATTGCACGGCAGTAAAGTGGATGAGAAATAGAAGGAGAATAGAGCATGAAATATTTAAAGTTTAGCTGCGTTTTTCTGCTCCTATTGCTTTCTTTTCAAATGGTTACATTTGCTGAAAGTAATGCAGAGACGGAGTTGCTGGTTCGTTTAGGCATTATAGAAAGCGGGCTGGCAGAGAAAGAAAGTGTTTCAAGAGCGGAGTTTGCGCATATCACCGTAAATTTTATGAATATGGAAGCTGCGGCGGCGAGAGACGTCTACGCGGACGTCAGCCGGAACCATACCTATGCGGCGGATATTACACTTCTAACAGATTTAGGGTATGTTGTCGGAGACGGAGACGGTAACTTTAACCCGGATGATCCCATTGAGACGGCACATGCGGCGAAAATACTGGTATCGGCGCTGGGATACCATGCCATTTGCACGCTGAACGACAGTTTTTTGGCGCAAGCACAAGTGCTTGGATTGTTCAAAGGTATTGATACGGAGAGTGCATTTGACGGAAACGCCTGCGTGACGATGCTGAATAACGCGCTCAAAGCAACGGTGCTGCGTGCCAAAGAGGTGGGTGAAACGCTGACATTCAGCAATACGGATAGTCAGGCGGCGCTGGTAGAGTATTTTCATTTGGTCACCATAGACGGCATTGTCACCAGCGTAGACGGAGCAAGTCTCACGGGTGCAGGGGGCAGCAGCGGGCAAATCACGATTGGCGGATATACCTACCCAATGCGGAGCGAAAACTATAACGATTTGCTGGGATACCGCGTCAGAGCGTATATTGATGAAAATGAAGGGGAAATTGTATATTGTGAGCCCTATCGTAATACTGTGGTGGAGCTCACAGCGGACGAAATCAATGAGAATAAAACGACGCTGCGAGAAGTTTATTCTGCCGACAACCAACGATATTCGATTTCCACGAGTGCAGATTATCTGTACAACGGAAACGGATATTTTGAATTTGCGGCGGCAGATATGCTGCCGGAAAGCGGAACCATTACCCTAGTGGACAACGACAATGACGGTTTATATGACGTAGTAAACGTCTATCATTATGAGGTCTGCGCGGTGAATGTCGTCAACTATACGACGCGCACGCTGATTGATTTTTATGGCAACACTATTCCTTCCTTGGAGGATTGCAAACGCATTGAAGTGCTCAAGGATGGAAACCAAATCAGCTTTAACGATATTGCACAGAGCCAGGTCGCGCTGGTGGCAGTGGATAAGACAGGGCAGTTTGCAAGAGTGCTTGTATCGGACACGAAGGTTTCCGGTGTGATTGATTCGATTGGCGAAGATGAAATAGAAATTGGTGGAGAACGCTATGACGTTGCGTCCAATGTATCAAGCAATGCAAGCGCCATGGAAAAGCTGTCTGTCGGCAGCAAGGTGGATTTGCGGCTGGACCCGTTCGGCAAGATCGCATACATACGTTCCAGCACACAGGAAACCGTTCGGTATGGATACCTCATCAAGTTATCTTCAGACGGCGCGTTTATGAATCGCTTTTCCATAAAAGTGCTGCAGGACGACGGACAAATTGACATATTTGGTTCTGCTTCCAATGTGAAACTGAATGGAAAAACGATGACAGAGGAAGCGGCAAAAAGTGCGTTTTGGGAATTTGGTGAATTTGTGCCGCAAATTATTAAATACCAGATAGATGAAGACGGACAAGTGAAAAACCTGTACACGGCAGCCGGGGACAATCTTTCGCTGGACTTCCCCTATGCACAAAGGGTACAGACAAGCGGTGGCGTCAGGGTATTTGCGGCGGACGGAGATTTTATCTACAATTCCAACACGGTGATTTTTTCCGTTCCCAAGTTTCCGGAAGATGCAGTGGATGCGGACTATACGATAGCAACTCAGGTTGCCGGCGATTATGGTACGACGGAAATTGCTGCGTTTGACGTAGATGAATTTAACACGGCGGGTGCGGTAGTTCGTAAAAATGAAGCTACGCAAAACAGTGGCACAATCACCAATGACGATAAAAACTACAACCCGCTTTTGGTTGTAGACAAAATTACAATGGGAATCAATGAGAAAACGAATGAGACGGAATATATCCTGTATTGCTACAGCAGAAACGGAACGCTGCGCTATTATGTCAGCCAGGATAAGTATAATTTGGTGAAGGATCTGAAACAGGGAGATACCATTTTAATCAAATATAATCAGGCAACGGACTATGTCATTGATGTATATATGGACATTTGCAATGCTGTAAATGCTGGAGGTTATACACACAAAGATGAAATTGTATCCAACTCGGACGGATCCCGATGGTTTGAATGGATTTATGGAAAAGTGGACGCCAGATACGGCGACATGATTAAACTGTCGGATAAAGAATCGCCGGCAAAACCTGCGGATTACCGTGTATATGCCGCAGGTGCAGCGAAGGTGTTTATTGTCGATGCAGAAGGCGTTCGCTACGGAAGTCTGGCAGATGTGACGCCGGGATGCGAAATCGTTCTGCGCTCCAGAGGCCCCAGCGTGATGGAAATTATCGTATATGAATAGGAGTGATGAGAAATGTTAAAACGCATAGCGCTTTTTTTGGCAGCGTTGCTGCTGGTTTCCTTATCCACTCCTGTGCTGGGTGCGGAACAGGTGGAACTGGTGTATCTGCCGACTGCGGATAGCTATGTTTCATTGGCACAGCCCGACACCAATTATGGAGAGGACGCCACAGCAAAAATCTCAGTATATTCTACAACCGCAAAGATTATTCCGTACTATTCCTTTGATTTTAGCGAAGAAAGAAACGACGATCCCAAAATCAGCGAGGATTTGTCAAAGAATAATGGTATATGGTATTCTTTTGATATTACAGCAACCGTTAAAAAGTATTGGAACGGCACAGCGAGAGAGATTCATACAGCGATATGGATTCCATGGTTGAAAAATACAGACTACAGCGGCACTTTTACAACAAGAGAGGCGGCGATGAATTTACCGCATCTGAAAATTACCTTAAGCAGCGACCAAAAAAGCGTTGTTAAAGCTGTTGTCTATCTCTTTGGGGGAACCATTTCTCCGGAGGTGGAAATCTATGAAACTGCCGGCGCATTTGATGAACTCACGATTACCTATAACAACCGGCCGGGGCTAAAAACGCTGATTGGCAAGGGGAAAAAAGAGCATGAGATGTCGGGAAATGTTGTGGACGAGGCTGTTGTAAATTCCTATGAAGGGAAGAACATTGAAACGCTTACACAGACTACGATGAGTTCCTTTTCCTCGCTGTTCCCGGATTATCCAACGTGGGACGAAATATTTGACGCCAAAAGCGTTCCTTCCACAGACCAGTTGGAGGAGGATTATCATAACACGCTTCCCACCCAAAGTCATCCGCGTATTTATGGGAGTGCGGAGGATTGGGACCGCGTACGGTCCTTGATAGAGCAAGGGCAGGAAGCAGTTGTAAAATGGAAAGAATCCGTACTCAACGCGGCGGAAATTGCA
>CBCTHD010000172.1:0-5597 GCA_965146615.1 uncultured Clostridia bacterium | reverse complement strand
TATCGAAACCATTTGCCATTTCCATGATGGTAAATTTAGACGCCGATAACGTGGCAGGCGGTACGATGCAATCCTATGTGCGCTGCACAACTACGACAAACGGATATTTGTATTTTAGTCAGGTGAAAAACAACACTGTCAACTTTTTTCAGTGGGCAGCCGGCAACGACTCGACCACCAAGCCGAGTGGTTTAACGATAGACACTACGTCCAATCAGGGAACATGGAAAAAGGTAGTTGCTGTGGTGGACTATGCGAACAACACAGGAAACGCCTTTTTGGGAGAGGAATATGCACAATACGGAATCGCGCTCATAGATCAGGAAGTGGCGGGTGGAACAGTGCGCGTGCACGGAACGGGCAACGTGAAAGGGATGCTGGACAATGTTAAGATATATAACAAACAGACATTGAACGCAAGTTACAGGACGGAGCCGATTGACAAAGATGCGGGTATTTTTGAGGTAGTGTTCAACAACGAGATGAACCTGGCAGCGATGACGCCGGAAAATGTCAAGCTGACAAAAGATGGCGTCGATGTAACGGGCTATAGTATTTACGCAGAAGACGTGCCAAACACGACGCAGACAAAGGTGACGTTTACGCTGCCCGGGCTGGCAAGTGAAAGTACCTATACCATTTCCTTCACAGGGGATGCGAAGGACATTTTCGGACAGCAGCCGGAGGATATTACGTTTACAACGACAGGCACACTGGTGGAGGACACGCAAATCATTCATTTTGACGGCGAAGCGATTTATGACGGCTATGGAACATGGAAAACGGAAAATGGCCTTTCAACCGACAACCATAACGGCTATGCAAAAACACTCGGTATTACTACCAATACCAACGGCACAACCGGAATTTATGCCAGCAATGCGATATTCCGTGCGGACGCCGGGCGGACGCGGAACAAGAAAGCGATTAACTTTGAAGAACGTGAAAAGAATGTGGATGCCATGAATTGGAGCGGGACCTATTCTTTCACGGCGGATACCTCCATCAATCCGTCTCCCGCAGCAATGGACGGTGACGGGGTCTATGCGGTGGATATTGATTTTGCTTCCTTGTTTGCCGCACAGGACACAGCAAAACACCGGGTAATTCTGCAGGGGACAAACGGCGCTGATACAGTGGATTTCGCGGCGGTGGAATTTGACAGCGCCACCGGATCGATTTATAGGATAGACGCAAATGGAGAAAAACAGGGAGAAGCGCTGCCCATGGCAATGTACGGCACCTGCGGCATTGGCTATTTGCGGCTGACTGTGGACATGAAAGCAAAAACGGTGGGCGCATGGATTGCAGAATATGCAAGCGCGAGTGATATAGGAAACCGCCCGGCGCCGGAAAACTGCCTGAAACTGGGGACCATGCCGTTTTATGATACGGCAGTCTCACAGATGACGCAGTTGTCTGTCAATCAGATTTCATCGGGCGTAAAAACGCAGGTATTTGCCGTTTACGACATGGCGGTGTATCAACTCGCGGATGCGGAGCTGGATAAAACCACAGAAACCTATGATACATACACAGGCCAGACGCTAAGTACCACGCTGACAGCGGGCAGCCATGTACTGGATGCAGTGTTGCTGGACGGTACGGCATTGGTACCGGAAGAGGACTACACTGTAAATGACAGCGGCGTCTACACCATCAGCCAGGCGGCACTGTCAGGCTTAAGCGTAGGGACGCATTCACTGACCTTTGATATGGACAGCGGCGCGGATCCGGTATTGACCCTTTTTGTGACGAACAGTGCACCGGCTGATGACAAAATGATTGAATATGACGCGAACCGGCTGCAAGCCGCCTGGGATGAGGCGCTTGTGACAGAGCCCAGCCTTACGGCAAATTCTCTCGTTGCAAGACACGGCATTACGCTGCAAAGCTGCTACACCGGCGGTAATAATGCATTGTTGATAGATGCCAGCAGTGCAAACATGACGGCGGGCGTGCGCGCCGTGAAATTTGGCTTCAGCAACACGGCGACAACCGTTGATGCGGAGCGCGGCGGTTTTGATTTGACGAGAACCTCAGCGCTCAACCCTACGGTTCCGGCAATGAACGGCGCGAATACCTACATGTTGGAGGCACAATTCATTACATACCTTTATGACAGCGCGAATAATGTTTCTTATATCCGCTACGAGCTGCGCGGGACCGATGCGGACGGGAATCTGCTGACCATTGCGCGTCTGCGTTTTGACCGCGCTACCAACACGATTTATTTGGTGGATGCAAACGATACTGTCATTGGTGAGACGGTTGCTACGGCGTTTGGGCAAGCGAATCCGGTGCCGGGCTACGTGCGTTTTGTGGCGGATATGGAACAAAAGACCTATTCTGCCTATCTGGCATTGTACGAGAAAAATGCCGATGGAAATGCGAAGGAAGCGGATATGCAGCAGGCGCCGGAAACACTGATAACACTGGCGCAGAATCAGCCATTTTTAAACAGCAATGTCGCGCAGTTGACGCGGCTGGATGTCTCCGGCCTGTTTCCGGGTGGCGGAAATGCATCGGCATGCTTCTACAACGTGAAGGCAAGCCAAATGGCAGATAGTGCGGCGGATATAACGGCAGTAGACTATGATCAATATACGGGCGGCAATTTGGCGGCAATTACGCTCAAACCATTCACACACCGCCTGCAAAAAATGACACTGGACGGAGCCGATTTGGCAGCAACCAGCGATTACACGGTGAACGGTGATACCTATACCATTTTGGAATCTGCACTGGAACAACTGACGCGTGGTGCGCATACGCTGACCTTTGTCATGGACGGCGGCGCGAACCCAACCGTGACAATCAATGTTTCGGACAATACGCCAACGTATACGGTAACAGCAGAATCCACAGACGATACCATGGGCAGCGCGGCAGTGACAACTGAAGGGACGTCATTTACGGCGGGAACAGAAGTAACAGCCACGGCAACGCCGAACGCAGACTATCGATTCACAGGCTGGACGGCGACGGGCGTGACGCTGACGGAAGAACAGCAGACGCAAAATCCGTTGACCATCACGGTAGGAGAAGAGAATGTCACGCTGACAGCAGCGTTTGCGGCAAAGACAAATGCGACGATCACACCGACCGAGGCAACCTATGATAAATACAGCGAAAGCGCAGACCATAAGGACATTGTAGTGACATTGAACCCGGGGGAATATGCGTTTACCGCGCTGAAAAACGGCAATACCGTTTTGTCAGCGGGTACAGACTATACCGTGAGCGGCGCAACCTATACGATTCCGGCGTCCTATCTGGAAACACTGGAAGGCAGCACCGCGCTGACCTTTGATATGGACGGCGGCACGGACCCGGTTCTGACAATCACGGTCACGGACACCACGCCGGTGCCCACCTATACGGTGACGGTAGAAGCCGCAGACAGCAGCATGGGCAGCGCGGCGGTCACAACTGCGGGCGATGCATTTGCCGAAGGGACGCTTGTGACCATCAGCGCGACGCCGGCAGAAGGGTATCGATTCACGGGTTGGACAGCGGCGGGCATTTCATTAACCACTGCACAGGCAGTATCAAATCCGTTGACCATCAGTATGCCGGCGGAGAATGTCACGCTGACGGCGGCGTTTGCGGAAAGGACCAGCGCGGAAGCCATCGGTGTGAAAGTGATAGAATTCGACGCGAAGCCCATCTATGACGCATATCAGCTTGTGGACCCGGACGGCAGTCTCAAACAGCATGAAAGTTTTATGGCAAACTACGGTTTTTATATCAAAAGTGCGACCTGCTATCATGCCAATGCGGTCATTCAAAAGACGGACGAAAAGACGCTGGGCAAGGAAGCAATCACTTGTGACGTGCGCACGAATGTAGGTCTTGCGTTGGGCGGATATTTCGACTTCACGCAGTCAACGGACATCAATTCCAATCCGGCGGCAATGACGGATGGCGTGTATGCGGTAGATATTGATTTTGTGCAAATGTTTGGCGCGCTGGAGGCTCCGCACAAGTGTCAGTTTGTTTTGCAAGGAACAACAGCAGATGGCACGGAAATGGATTTTGCGGCGGTGGAATTTGATGCTGCCAGCGGCACCATTTATATGATAGATGCAAACGGAACAAAACAGGGAGAAGCCCTGAGCATGGTCATGCGTCCGGCGGGCGCGGGCTATTTGCGGCTGCTGGTTGACATGGAAAGCAAAACCGTGACCGGCTGGATTGCAGCCTATGACACTGCTGACGATATTGGGTATCGCCCGGAGACGGCAGACTGCCTGAAGCTGAATTCCATGGAATTTTACCACACAGAGGTTGCGCAACTGACGAAAATGGCAATGAACGTTGCAGCGGGTCAGGAAAGACCACAGGTCAGCGGTATTTACAAGCTGACGATCACTGCACTTGACGATGCTACACTGGTGAACACCACCGCAAACTATGACATCGCGGCGGGCACAGCGCTGGAAGCAGCTTTGACACTGGGCTCTCACGAGCTGACCGGCGTGAAGCTGGGGGAAACAATGCTGACGGAAGGCACAGACTATACTGCAAGCGACAGCGGCACCTATACCATCAACCCGTCGGTTTTGGCAAATTTGCCGGCAGGTACCTACACGGTAACCTTTGTCGCGGACAGCGGCGCAGACCCGGTTTTGACCGTCAATGTGACAAACTCTGCACTGGGTGATGCGGTGATCAGCCCGGCGGCAGTGACCTATGATAAATACAGCGAAAACGCAAACCACAAGGACATTACCGTAACGCTAATCCGGAACGGGTATGCATTCACTGCACTAAAGAATGGCGAAACTGAATTACTCCCCGACACGGACTACACGATAGACGGTGACACCTATACCATTCCGATAGCGTATCTGGATACGCTGCAAGACGGTGCGACACTGACCTTTGCCATGAACGGCGGCACAAATCCGGTTTTGACAATCGCGGTAGTGGATACCGCGCCGCCGACCTACACGGTGACAGTGGACTCCGCTGACAGCAGCATGGGCAGCGCGTCGGTAACGACTTCGGGAGAAGCGTTTGAAAAAGGCGCAAGCGTGACCATCACAGCTGCGCCGGCGGAAGGCTATCAGTTCACAGGCTGGACGGCGGAGGGCGTGACGCTGACGGAAGAACAGCAAAAGCAGAATCCGTTGATCATCACGGTAGGAGAAGAAAATATCACGTTGACAGCAGCGTTTGCAGTACGGGAGCGCACCGTGACCGTCAGTGCTGGCACGGGCGGCAGCGCAACCATTACCACCGGAAAAACGACATATCTGCCGGGCGAAAAGGTTGTTGTGAGCGCGGTGGCAACCAGCGGTTATACCTTTAGCAGCTGGAGTTGCACCGATGCCGAGCTAACGGTGAGCGGAACAACCGCATCGTTTACCATGCCGGAAAAAGACGTCTCCGTCTATGCCTATTTTGTCAGGAACACGACAACAAACGGCGGCGGTGGTGGCGGCGGCCGGACTTCTTCAAGCTCCGGTTCCACGAACTTCGGTGCGGTTCTAATTCCGACAGACGAGGAACCAACAAACGAGCAACCGACAAACGACGACCCCTATCAAGCGCCGGTAATCGACCATGTGAGCAGCAACTACTTTAACGAC
>CBCTHD010000171.1:0-5599 GCA_965146615.1 uncultured Clostridia bacterium | reverse complement strand
CACTGTATCTTCCCTCCTTCATTACTAAAATGATCTCACAGGTACTCGAAAAAATTTTTTTCGCTCGTGCCGCTACATTTTCAGGATTAGCCATTCATTTATAGTAATCCGCAGCCGCACTTAAATAGTCCTACTGTGGTTTTCATCATCTCAAAAATTTTGCCTAACGCCGCAGTTTATTTTTTTGCAGCCTTCGGTCTTTTTGCACCATATTTACTTCTGGACTGGTTGCGGTTTGCAACACCCTGCGTGTCCAGGCTACCGCGAATAATATGGTATCTTACGCCAGGGAGGTCTTTTACCCTGCCGCCACGGATCAAAACAACGCTATGCTCTTGCAGGTTGTGACCAATACCCGGAATATAAGCAGATACTTCGATTCCGTTTGTCAGCTTTACCCTTGCCAGTTTCCGCAACGCGGAGTTCGGCTTTTTCGGCGTCATTGTTTTTACCGTTGTGCACACACCTCTTTTTTGCGGAGAACTCTGGTTAATCGCTTTTTTCTTGAGAGAGTTCAAACCCTTTTGCAGAGCCGGCGCTGTGGATTTGTGCTCCACGGTTTTTCTTCCTTTTCTCACCAATTGATTAAATGTTGGCACTCTTTTCACCTCCTGAAAATGAAAATTTGTGATAAACAAAAGATAGGCTTAGAATATAGCAAAATACCCTAAACCTATCATATTTTATATCATTTTAAGCATTTTGTCAATACTTTTTTTAGATTTCCATCAAATTTATTTCAGTCGGACGGATTTCCTTGACATCAATATTATTATAGACAGACATACCCGTACCAGCCGGAAGCAATTTTCCGATGATAACATTTTCTTTCAGACCAATCAACGGGTCGATTTTTCCTTTGATTGCCGCGTCTGTCAGCACTCTTGTCGTTTCCTGGAACGACGCCGCTGACAAGAAAGAATCTGTTGCCAAAGAGGCTTTGGTGATACCCAGCAGAACGTCCTGGCACACCGGTGGCGTCTTGCCTTCTGCTTCACATTTTTCAACGAGTTTTTCAAATTCGTAGCGATCCACCATTGCACCCTGCAGCAGCTCTGTATCTCCCGGTTCCTCTATCCGCACTTTGCGCATCATTTGACGGATAATAACCTCAACGTGCTTATCATTAATCTGCACACCTTGCAATTTGTACACTTTTTGTACTTCCTGCACAAGATATTCCCGCACTGCTTCCGCACCGCGAATCCGCAGCAAATCGTTCGGGTTAATGGAACCTTCCGTCAACTCTCCGCCGGCTTCTACCGTATCGCCGTCTGCTACCTTCATGTGTGCTCCATACGGCACGTTGTACTCCGTCACATTGCCGGTTTCATGATTCGTTACTTCTATGACGCGCCCTTTCTGGGTGTTATTAATGGAAACCAGTCCCGCTTCTTCCGCGATAATCGCAAGTCCTTTCGGTTTACGTGCCTCAAACAACTCCTCCACACGTGGCAGACCTTGCGTGATGTCGTCTCCCGCGATACCGCCGCTATGGAAAGTTCTCATCGTCAGCTGTGTACCAGGTTCCCCGATGGACTGCGCTGCAATAACACCAACTGCTTCCCCGACATTGACGAGCTCGCCACTTGCCAGGTTTGCACCATAACATTTTGCACAAACACCAATATCGGCGCGACACGTAATGACCGAACGTACTTTGATTTCTTTGATGCCTGCCGCTACAATCGCCTTTGCCGCCTCAGCAGAAATCAACTCGTTTTTCGCCACCAAAATCTGTTTTGTCTTTTCGTCAACAATATCCTCAAACGCAGTACGTCCAACCGCACGTTCTTCCAATGTCTCCAACGGTTTAGCATTACCTTCACCGCGTTTTTCCGCATAAATATCGCGCAATACCATATAATTTTTGGTACCGCAATCGTCTTCCCGAATAATAACCTCCTGGCTGACGTCAACCAACCTCCTGGTTAGATAACCGGAGTCCGCTGTACGCAGCGCCGTATCCGCCAGACCTTTCCGCGCACCATGCGAGGAAATAAAGAATTCAATAATATCCAATCCTTCACGGAAGGAGGATTTAATCGGAATTTCAACCGTTTTACCGGTCGTATCCGCCATCAGGCCACGAATCCCCGCCAGCTGACGAATCTGTCCCGTGTTACCACGCGCACCAGATGTCGCCATCATGTTAATCGGATTGTATTCTCCCATGTTATTCATCAACGCTGTCGTGATGTGGTCAATCGCTTCCTGCCATACGGTAATGGTCCATTTATACCGTTCCTCATCTGTCATGAGACCTTGTTCATATTTATCGGTAATTTCATCAACCTGCTTCTGTGCACTTTCCAAATAATACGGTTTAGACGCTGGGATTTCCATGTCCGCGATACTAACGGTAATAGCGCCGCGTGTAGAATACTTAAAGCCCAGTTCCTTAATATTATCCAACATAATTGCCGTTTCCGTCAGTCCATGCACACGAATGCATCGGTCAATAATTTTCTCCAGATTTTTCTTCGTCCCTTTGAAGGTGATTTCCAAATCAAATTTGGTATCTTCATTGGTGCGGTCTACAAATCCCAAATCCTGGGGAATTTTTTCATTAAAGATAATACGTCCAACCGTCGCATGAATAATGCGGCTTTGTCTTTCTCCATCAAATTCCTTATACATACGTACTTTAATCGGCTGGTGCAAGTCTACCACACCGTTATCATACGCCAAAACCGCTTCCCTGGTGGAGGAGAATGTCTTCATCGTCAAATGACGGTAAGTTGTGATGGTGTAATCTCCATCGACAATACCTTCTGCCTGTAGGCTGTTGGGCACTTTAAAGGTTTCATATTCTTTGATTTCACCTTTATCAAATGCTTCAACCGCAGCCTCTTTAGTGTCAAAAGTCTTCATGGTCAAACGGGCAATGTTATAAATCACGCCGTCAATTTCAAATAGGTCATGCAGACCAATGTCACGCCGACCATAGCCTTCAATTGCTGCTTCTTTGGTATCATAATGAATGGAAGCCGATGTTTCTTGAATCGGTTTTGCACCATCCAGTTCACTTTCTCCTTTTGCCATAGTTAAATAGTAGCTTCCCAAAACCATATCCTGTGTCGGTACTGTAACAGGGGTACCGTCTTGTGGTTTCAAAAGGTTATTCACAGACAACATCAGGAACCGCGCTTCTGCCTGTGCTTCCGGTGACAACGGTACATGAACCGCCATCTGGTCACCGTCAAAGTCCGCATTATAAGCCGTACATACCAATGGATGCAGCTTAATCGCACGTCCTTCTACCAGCACCGGCTCAAACGCCTGAATCCCCAGACGGTGCAGTGTGGGAGCACGGTTAAGCAGTACCGGATGCTCTCTGATCACTTCTTCCAAAACATCCCATACCGTGTCGTCCGCACGTTCCACTTTTTTCTTCGCATTTTTAATGTTATGCGCGCCGCCGTCTTTTACCAGTTTTTTCATGACAAACGGTTTAAACAGCTCCAGCGCCATTTCTTTAGGCAGACCGCACTGATAAATTTTCAGATTTGGTCCAACGACGATAACAGAACGACCAGAATAGTCAACACGCTTTCCAAGCAGGTTCTGACGGAATCGACCTTGTTTCCCCTTCAGCATGTCAGATAAGGATTTAAGCGGACGGTTTCCCGGTCCTGTTACCGGCTTCCCACGACGCCCATTATCAATCAAAGCGTCTACCGCTTCCTGTAACATACGTTTTTCATTTCGCACAATGATGTCCGGCGCGCCCAAGTCCAAAAGCCGTCTGAGACGGTTATTTCTATTAATCACGCGGCGATATAAATCATTCAAGTCAGAGGTTGCAAAACGGCCACCATCTAATTGTACCATCGGACGTATTTCCGGCGGAATGACCGGCACAACATCCAAAATCATCCATTCAGGACGATTGCCAGATTCCCGAAACGCTTCTACAACCTCCAATTTTTTGATAATACGCACTTTTTTCTGTCCCTGCGCGGTCTCCATCTCCTGCCGCAGTCCTTTTGACATCTCGTCCAGGTCGATTTCACTCAACAAGTCACGAATTGCTTCTGCGCCCATTGCTGCCTTAAATTTATCAGCTCCATATTTCTCCAGGTTATCCCGGTATTCTTTTTCTGTGAGCAATTCCTTTTTTTGCAGATGGGTTTTCCCCGGATCTGTTACAACATAGGCTGCAAAATACAGAATTTTTTCCAACGTTCGCGGCGTCATATCCAAAATCAGCCCCATACGGCTTGGAATTCCTTTGAAATACCAAATATGTGATACCGGTGCAGCCAGTTCAATATGCCCCATACGCTCGCGGCGCACTTTTGCGCGAGTTACTTCCACGCCGCAGCGGTCGCATACTAATCCTTTATACCGTATCCGCTTATATTTTCCACAGTGGCATTCCCAGTCCTTCGTGGGTCCAAAAATCTTTTCGCAAAACAACCCGTCCCGTTCCGGTTTTAAGGTTCTATAGTTGATAGTTTCCGGTTTTTTTACCTCACCATGGGATAACGACCGTATTTTTTGCGGAGAAGCCAGCCCTATCTGTATCGCATCAAAATTATTATACTCCAACAATTCTCAGCTCTCCCTTCGTTTTTTACCGTTTATATTCCTGCTCCTGCTTACTCTTAGAGGTCCTCATCCAATTCGGAAAATTCCAGCGGTTCCAGCCCGCCAATACCTGACAGTTCGTCCGAATCCTCGTCCAATTCCTCAATCATAAATGCAGGATCGGCAATTTCATCCGATTCTTCGATTTCATCCAGCGTAAATTCTTCCTCTTCCATTTCTTCATCGCTTTCGCCAATATGTGTTAGGAAGTTTTCCATACTGCTGGTGTTGTCATCTTTCCCCATGACTTGTTCCAACTCTTCCGGATTGATGTGCGGCACATCGTCGTCATCTTCCTTCAGTTCGATTTCATTACCTTTGTCGTCCAAAATCTTAACATCCAACGCCAAACTCTGCAATTCTTTGATCAGTACCTTAAAGGATTCCGGTACACCCGGACGCGGTACGTTGTCACCTTTGACAATCGCTTCATAGGTCTTTACACGTCCGACAACGTCATCGGACTTGACTGTCAAAATTTCTTGCAGCGTATATGCGGCGCCATATGCTTCCAGCGCCCAGACTTCCATTTCCCCAAAGCGCTGTCCGCCAAACTGTGCTTTTCCTCCCAACGGCTGCTGCGTCACAAGAGAGTATGGACCTGTGGAACGCGCATGGATCTTGTCGTCAACCAGATGCGCCAGTTTCAGATAATACATATAACCAACGGTGACCGGATTATCAAACGGTTCCCCCGTCCGTCCATCATACAAGATGGTCTTTCCACTCTTATCATAGCCCGCCATTTCCAAAGCCTGTTCAATATCTTTTTCATTTGCACCGTCAAAGACCGGCGTCGCGATCTTCCACCCAAGTGCTTTTGCAGCATAGCCCAAGTGGACTTCCAGCACCTGTCCAATATTCCTTCGGGACGGTACCCCAAGGGGATTCAGCACGATTTGCAGCGGCGTGCCATCCGGCAAAAACGGCATGTCCTCCTTCGGCAGAATACGGGAAATAACACCCTTGTTCCCGTGGCGTCCCGCCATTTTGTCTCCGACAGAGA
>CBCTHD010000170.1:0-5634 GCA_965146615.1 uncultured Clostridia bacterium | reverse complement strand
AACCTAGTAATTGTTTTTTCTTTTCATCAAATTCTTCTTGTGTAATCACGCCGCTGTCCAGTAATTCCTTATACGCCTTTAATTCCGCTACCGTATCCAATTCCGATTTCGGCGCTTGCGTTGCTGCGGATGCATTGGCTGCCGCATTAGCTGCCGCCGCTTGGGGCGCTGCCGCGGTATTGACGTTTACCGATCCGTTTTCCACACCGATGACGGCGTTTATTTTTTCCTGCATGAGCATCGGCGGAATAATACCGATGAAAATAGACAAAATGGTGCAAAGCATGGTTAAATCGGAATTCACACCGACAGACTGCGCCAACTTGTCAACCCGATGCGCGCTTTGATACGTCCAATAAATAGCGTAGAACGGGATAAACCAGCACAGCAGCAGCTTCGTTGTCGGGTTGCGCTGCGGCTCTCCCTCCACGCGGTTTAAATATCGGGTCGTGCGGTAAATCCAAATTAAATAGTAGATTCCAAACGTGAACAGCAACAGCAGCACGCACGTCAGCATATCAACATAACCATTGCCGGCGGCTTGTGTTCCATTCACCGTTTTGCCCGGTTCCGTCTGACCGTTCATGGACGTCTCCTGCGGAATGCCGTTCGGGTAAACAATCCAAAGCGACGCTAACACATAGCCTGCCGCACTCAACAATCCCACAAGGAAACTCCCTCTGAAAAGGAACAAAATGAAATACACGGCGGCAAGGATAAGCGGGACAAACCACAGCTGCTTTACCTTGTCCCGATATTGCACAAGCAGGTCCGTTGTAAGAACGACGGCATATGCCAGCAATGCCAGGACAGCCAACAGATCAAAAAAGTGCGGGAGAAATATAAGAAAACTGCCATACCGCATCATTCTTATCAAGGTATACAATTTTAGCAGCGACAACAGCGACGTCGCAACAAGCAGCAACACATCGCGTTTCTTCGCAAACAAGACAACCGCCATAAACACTTCCACCAGCAGGTACAGCAAGCTGACCACAGAAAATCCTTTAAAGAGATATACCAGCTGCCGCAGCGCTAAGAGTGCAAAGGCAGCCCCTGCGATAATCGAAAAGACACTCCCCTTTTTTTCCGTTTGCATGTTCGTTTGCATGTTTGTTTGCATGTTCGTTTCCATTTGCTTTTCATCCCCTTTTATTTTTTTTCTTCTCCCCAAATGGGACATATATGTTACAATTTTTATTATACCATAATTGCGAAGCAATTTGGTATAATTTTGCGCATCGCCGGTTCCGAGCGTCAGCGACGGAACGATTCGGCGGCGCCGTCGATTTATAATAGACGCCTTGCGTCTATTATACCATGACAAATATTTCCCTGTCAAGATAAACGGGTTTTCTTTCCGCCCCAAAACGTGCGGTTTCCGCCGGCAACTGCCGGAAACCGTCACGCCGCTGCGTTCTTGATGGTTTTCCGGTAATATGCCGCGTAGAACAGCCAGGACATCACCGTCGCAATCGTCCAACCCACCGGCCAGGACAGCCATATGCCCGTTTCGGACTGCATGGCGTAGGAAAAGACAAACGCGAGCACCACCCGCAGCAGCAAATCCGCAAAGGTTGCCGTCATAAATTCCCGCATACGCCCCGCGCCCCGCAACAGTCCGTCGACCGTCAACTTTGCCGCAACAATAAAATAAAAGGGCGCGACAATGCGCAAAAACGTTTTCCCGACTGCAATGATTCCCGCTTCCTCACCATTGACAAAAATGTGCATCATCGCATTGGGGAAAATAAAATATGCGCCAAAAAACGGCAGCGCCACAACCAGCAGCATGACAATGCCCGCTTTCAGACCCTGCGGGATTCTGCTAAACTTGCCAGCGCCCACATTCTGCGCGGTATAGCTAGACATGGCGTTTCCCAGCGTTGAAAAGCTGGTGATGGCAAAGGTATTCAGCTTCACTGCGGCGCTGTAGCCCGCTATCACGTCCGAGCCAAAGCTGTTGACGCGGCCTTGTATCAACAGGTTGCCCACCGAAACAAAACTTTGCTGCAAAATACTTGGCACCGCAACCCTTGCCATGCTTACCAGCATGGGAAAGGAAAATTTTTGATATGTCCCTGACGGCAGCTTTTTGATTCTTTGAAACACGACAATAAATGCCAGCAGAGAGGAAATGCCCTGCGCAATAAACGTCGCCCACGCAACGCCCGCAACCCCCATTTGAAACACAATGACGAACACCAAGTCCAGGATAATGTTGCCCAACGACGACGCAATCAGGAAATACAGCGGCGTTCGGCTGTCGCCCAGCGCCGTAAATATCCCGGTGCAAATGTTGTACAAAAACAGGAAAATCAGTCCCCATATGTAAATCCCCAAATAGACCTCGGCGTCTGCAAAGATGTTGTCCGGTGTGTTTAACAGCCACAGCATACCGCCGCAAAAGCAAATGCCCAACACCGTCAGCACGGCGGCAAGCGCTACAATGGACAAAATGGAGGTAAATATCGCCGTTTTTAGCCTTTCATAGCTTTTTGCGCCAAACAACTGCGATATAATAACCGACGCGCCGATATATGCGCCCGTGGCAATCGCCATAAAAATCATGGTAATCGGATAGGACGCGCCCACCGCCGCCAATGCCTGGGCGCTGACAAATTTCCCCGCCACAACGCTGTCAACAATGTTATACAACTGCTGAAATACCACGCTCAAAAGCATGGGTATCGAAAACGCCCATAGAATCCCGGAGGGCTTTCCCTCCGTTAAATCTGTAATCATTTCCCTCATTCTTTCTTTTCTATTTTTTTGCGCAGTCTCTTGCTTCTGCCAAGCATGGAAGCCGGATATTTCTATTATAATCTCGCAGCTTGCAGCTGTCAAGAAAACAATAACGCGAAAGCGCCCCTTTTGCATTTGTGCAATTTTTACAAAACAAAAAAATTTTTCAAAAGGGTATTGACTCTAAAGTTTACTTTAGTATTATACTATGTATAACAAAAAAAGACAGGAGGTATTTGTATGCGAAAGAAGCGCACAGCAGTCGTCACACAGCGGCTCACGGCATGGAAGGCGCGTATGATAAATAAAATAGGAGAATAGCGTATGAAAACTTTATATATTGACTGTAATATGGGCGCTGCCGGAGATATGCTTTTGGCAGCGCTGTTAGAGCTTCATCCCGACCCCGGCGATTTTTTAAACCGTCTGAACCGTCTGGACATCCCGGGCGTCAGCATTACAAGAAAAACGGCGGTAAAGTGCGGCATCAAAGGGACACAGATTGAGGTCGCCGTACACGGGCAGCACGAGAACGAAAGTATGTACCGCGTACAGAGCAACCATTCTCACATGGGGCTGCATGAGCTGGAACATATAATCAGGCGCTTGGATTTGCCGCAACCCATTCAAAATAATATTCTATCTGTCTATCAGCTGATTGCAGAGGCGGAAAGCTATGTACACGGCGTTCCGATTGAGCAGATCCATTTTCATGAGGTCGGCAGTATGGATGCAGTAGCAGACATCACAGGCGTATGTATGCTCATAGAGGAACTGGCGCCCAAAAAGATAATTGCGTCCTGTTCATGTGGGCTGCGGCAGGGTGAACTGTGCCCACGGAATACTGCCCGTTCCCGCGCCGGCAACAGCACACATTTTAAAAGGGGTTCCAATCTATGGCGGCAGCATACAAGGCGAGTTGTGTACGCCTACGGGCGCGGCGCTATTGAAGTATTTTGCGGACAGCTTTGGGGATATGCCTGTTATGCACGTTTCAACGATAGGGTATGGTATGGGCAGCAAGGATTTTGAAACGGCCAATTGTCTGCGTGCAATGCTCGGAGAAACGGAAGAGAAGGACGAAACCGTTGTAGAAATGAGCTGTAATATAGACGATATGACAGCGGAGGAAATCAGCTTTGCGGCGGAAAAAATGTTTCAGGCAGGCGCGCTCGAGGTTTTTACAATCCCCATTGGCATGAAGAAAAGCCGTCAAGGACTACTGCTTTGTTGCCTTTGTAAAGCGGAGAAGCAACAAGAAATGGCAGAAACCATTTTCAAATATACCACCACCATCGGTATACGTTGGGCCGTCAAACACCGGTACACACTGGACAGAACGGAACACGTGCTCGAGACGCCATATGGAAGCGTGCGCTTGAAACGGTCTCACGGCTATGGGGTCGTGCGCACCAAAACAGAGTATGAAGATATTGCCCGCATTGCCGATGAAAACGGTTTGTCAATCCGTGAAGCAAGAAGTTTTATTGACAAAGCGTTACAAAAAAACGAAATGGAGTAAAGAGGATAAAGGCGGAAACGCTAGTGCAACCCTTTGGGGCGTGTCGCTGCTGCAGATGCAAACGTTGTGGATTCCAATTTCCTGAGGAAAAGCCACGATGAAGCAATTGCCGTAACGATACGCCCCGTCTTTATTCCGCGCCGTGCAACGGCGGAGGGGCTGGGAGCGTTTTGTCATTCGGACGGGCTGTTCGAAACGAAGTTTTGGCAAAAAAATTTTTGCTGAAACCCTACTTGACAAACAGGAATCCATCGTGTATAATATAATGGTGTTATATAGCAGTGTTATATCGGGAGGTGAAACAATGGGTGCTGAAGAACGGACAACGCTTGGCGCGATTCACATGGCGGCAAAAGCGGAATTTTTGGAAAAGGGCTTCCGATCGGCTTCCTTGCGCAATATTGTCAAAACCGCGGGCGTGACCACAGGCGCTTTTTACGGCTACTACGACAGCAAAGAGGCGCTGTTTGAGGCGTTGGTAAAAGAGCAATATGATACTTTTTTGGGTGCGTATACGAAAACGATACGGGAATTTAACGAAATGTCTCCGCAAAAGCAAATGGAGCAGTTAGGCACGTTTTCGTTTCAATGCGTACACGATATGTTGCTGTATGCGTATGACCATTTAACGGAATTTAAGCTGCTGCTTTGCTGTTCGGAGGGCACTCGTTTTGCCGGAATGGTGGATGAAATGGTGGAGATTGAAATAAAAGCGACGCATGATTTTCAGCAGACGCTTGACCGTATTGGAAAACCCTCTCCTCCGATTGACCCGCAGCTGGAACATATTTTAATTACCGGAATGTTCAACGCATACTTTGAACTCATCATTCACGAAATACCCATGGAACAGGCGGAAGTTTATTTGTCGCAGATGTGGGAGTTCTACTGTGCAGGATGGTATAAACTGATGGGACAGTAGGCCCATCGTTTTCCCTGGTGGTTAGCATTAACTAACTTATATTTTACACGGATACGCGGGAACGGCTGCAGCGTTTCCTTCTATCTGGCAATCAATGTAAGGAGGTCTTATCTTTGAAAAAAGAATCCAATTTAAAAAAACTATTAGGCTATGCCGGAAACTACAAATATTTGACCATAGCCTCATGGGTTTTGAGCGCCTTAAGCGCCTTTGTGGCGCTGCTTCCTTTCGTGTACATCTGGAAGGTCATAAAGGAGGTTTTGGACGTCGCGCCGAATGTTGCAGCGGCGCAGAACTTAACCCATAACGGCTGGATGGCGGTGCTGTTTGCAGTCGCTGCAATTCTCATTTATGTGGCGGCGCTGCTGTGTTCCCACCTGGCGGCGTTCCGGGTACAGGCAAATATCCGTACCAAAGCAATGCACCACATTGTGACCCTGCCAAT
>CBCTHD010000169.1:0-5663 GCA_965146615.1 uncultured Clostridia bacterium | reverse complement strand
ATATTCAGAAATCATCTGTTTCACTTTGGGCGGCAGCTTCAGCAGCCGCAATTTATTGGCAACGGTGGATTGTTTTTTTCCAATGCGCTCCGCCAGTTCTTCCTGTGTCATGTGGTGCGACTGAATCAGCGCCATATAGGCTTCCGCTTCCTCCATAAACGACAGGTTTTCCCGCTGTAAATTTTCAATCAGGGCAATTTCCGCCGCTTCGTCTTCCTCATATTGTGTAACAATCGCTGGAATATATTTCAGCCCCGCCATCTTGGATGCACGCAGCCGCCGCTCGCCTGCCACCAATTCATATCCCCGTTCGCTTTTGCGCACGGACACAGGCTGGATGACGCCAAAGCGCGCAATGGAACTGCAAAGTTCCTCCAAGGCTTCTTCATCAAATTTCGTCCGCGGCTGATAGGGACTTGCAGTAATCTTGTCCACCTCAAGATTGACAATTTTCTTTTTCGTATATAGGCATGGCATCATGATAGAACCCCCTCCAGTATCTTTCGTAAAAATAATTTCCAAGTATTTCCTGTACTTATAGTATACCATATTTTTACAAAATGAAAAGGGGGAAAAAGGACAAAAATTTCGACGAATTTCGCAGTGGATGAACTGTGCACCGGCGGCAGGACAAACCCGGCTCTTTTTTCAAATACCTTAAAGCAAAATTATTAGTTTTCTTTCATGCACTCATTTTCCGCCGCTGCATATAGTAATACTGTAAACACAAGTAAATTCCTCTACCAATCCGATACATACAATAATAGAACTACTTGTATGCCACCTATCATCAAAAACCGCTTTCCCGGTGCACTTCGGGAAAGCGGTTTTTGTTTTTCCATTTATTTTTCCAGCAGTTTCTCCACGCTTGCCAGCCGCACGCACAGGACGAACAACTCCATTGCAAGCGCCAATTCCTCCACCGACGGATAAGTTGGCGCAATACGAATATTGGAATCGTTCGGGTCCTTTTTATACGGGAAGGTTGCGCCCGCGCCCGTCAGTACCACACCCGCTTCGCCGCACAGCTGCACTACACGCGCCGCGCAGCCCGGTATGGTGTCAAACGACACAAAGTAGCCGCCCTTGGGACTGCACCAGGAACCGATGCCATACGGCGCGATTTCCTTGTCCAGCCACTGCAGCACGGTTTCAAATTTCGGCCGTATAATGTCCGCATGCTTTTTCATGTGCTCCCGCACGCCCTGCGCGTCCTTGAAAAACCGTACATGGCGCAGCTGATTGAGTTTGTCGTGTCCAATCGTCTGAATCGTCATTTGTTTCATAATGCTGTCGATATTTTTCTTGGACGCCGCCACCGCCGCCACACCGGAGCCCGGGAAGCTGATTTTGGAGGTGGAGCAAAATTCATAGACCATGTCGGGATTGCCCGCTTTTTTACATTCGTCCATAATATTCAGCAGCGTATCGCCCTCGTCATACAAGTCATGTACCATGTATGCGTTGTCCCAGAAAATGCGAAAATCCTCTGCGGCGGGCTTTAAGTTTGCAAAGCGGCGCACTACTTCATCGGAATACGTAATGCCCTGTGGGTTGGAATATTTGGGAACGCACCAAATTCCTTTCACCAGTGCGTCGCTGTTCACCAGTTGTTCCACCATATCCATATCCGGGCCGTTGTCGGACATGGGAACGGGAATCATCTCAATGCCAAAATATTCGGTGATGGCAAAGTGGCGGTCATAGCCCGGTACAGGACACAAAAATTTCACTTTATCATACCGGCACCACGGTTTGCTGTCCAGCACGCCATGGGTCATCGCGCGCGCCACGGAATCAAACATTACGTTCAGGCTGGAATTGCCATAGATGATGATTTCCTCCGGCGCAACGTCCAGCAGGTCCGCCAGCATTTGTTTTGCCTCAGGAATACCGCTGAGCAGTCCATAGTTGCGGCAGTCCACACCGCTCGCACAGCACAGTTCTACGCCGCTGTGCAAAACGTCCATCATGCCCATGGATATTTCCAGCTGCTCCGCGCCCGGCTTGCCGCGCGACATATCCAGCGTCAGCCCGCGCGCTTTAAACGCATCATACGCCGCCTGCAGCCGCTCCTTTTCTTCTTTCAATTGTGCTTCGCTCATCTCCTGATAATTTGCCATTGTTCTGTTTCCTCCCCTTTATCCTTTTACCAATACGTCCTGAATTTCCGCGACGTACATTGCATGAAAATCTTCGTTTGCATAGTTCACGCCCACCAGTGACTGGTCGATAAACGATTCGGGCGTCAAATCCTGCCGGTACAGCTTGCGGCACACCAATACAGTCTCCGCTTCCGCAAAGTAGGGCGTCCCGTTTTCCTGCACCAGCGTCAAGCCGGATTTTGTCATTTTATCTTCGTCCCGTCCTGAGACGCTTCCCAGGTAAGACAGTACCTTTTTATACTCCTGTGGCAGTACGGACAGCGAAAAAGTTTCCGCGCTGTCAACAAATTCTTTGGTATATCGCTGCGGACGGATAAAGATGTAAACGACATTGCGGTTCCACAACACGCCGACGCCACCCCAGCTTGCCGTCATGGTGTTGACTTTCCCTTCTTTTTCCGCCGTCACCAACATCCATTCCTTCCCAATCATTTGAAATGGATTTTTCTGCATTTCCTCCGGACTGATTTTGTGAAATGTTTGCATATGTTTTCAATCCTTTCTGCACAAACTGTTACCGCCGCAAACATGTTCCTGTCACGGCGGTAAAAAAACCGTTCTCTATTATTCTATTCTCATTTTGACTATTTGTCAATATCGCGCCCGGATTTTTCATTTGCGTTTTCGCGTGGAATATGCTATACTATAGCAGTAGAATACGAAACGGAAAGAGAATGAAGTGTTATGGATAAGCTACAAAACACCGTCCCGCGCTGGGAAGCGGGCAGTTATGATGTTGCGGTGATAGGCGGCGGCCATGCAGGCTGCGAGGCAGCGCTGGCAAGTGCGCGCCTGGGCTGCGCCACGATTTTGTTCGCCATCAATTTGGACAGCATTGCGAATATGCCCTGCAACCCCAACATCGGCGGCACCGCCAAAGGGCACCTGGTGCGGGAGATTGACGCGTTGGGCGGCGAGATGGGCAAGGTGGCGGATAAAACGCTGATTCAGTCCCGTATGCTCAATTCCGGCAAGGGCCCCGCCGTGCATTCCCTGCGCGCGCAGATTGACCGCCGCGCCTATGGCCGGGAGATGAAGCACGTTTTGGAAACGCAGCCGGGACTACACGTCCGCCAGGGCGAGGTGACGGACATTTTATTTGAAGAGGACGGCAGCGTTTGCGGCGTAGTGCTGCAAACGGGCGCCATTTTCCGCTGCCGCGCCGCCATCGTTGCCAGCGGCACCTATTTGAAGGGAAAAATCATTATCGGGGAGCTGCAATACAGCGGCGGGCCGGACGGCATGTTTCCCGCGGATTCCCTATCCGCCTGTCTGCGAAATGCAGGCATTGAGCTGATGCGCTTCAAAACCGGCACGCCTGCGCGCGTCAGCCGCGACAGCGTAGATTTTTCCGTCATGACCCCGCAGGCGGGAGACGAAGAAATCGTACCATTCTCTTTTGAAGATAAACAGCCGTTGGAAAACAAAGTGTTGTGCTATCTGACGCATACCAATCCCAAAACGCATGAAATTATCCGCCGCAACCTGGACCGCTCGCCGCTCTATGCCGGTATGATTGAGGGTATCGGCCCGCGCTACTGTCCGTCCATTGAGGACAAGGTTGTGCGGTTCGCAGACAAACAGCAGCACCAGATTTTCATGGAGCCTATGGGGCTGGCGACGGAAGAAATCTATGTACAGGGCATGTCCAGCAGCTTGCCGGAGGAAGTGCAAATCGAAATGATGCGCTCCATGAAAGGGCTGGAGCACGTGGAAATCATGCGTCCCGCTTACGCGATTGAATATGATTGCTGCAATCCGCTGCAGCTGCAGCCCACGCTGGAATTCAAGCACAATCCGGGTCTGTATGGCGCGGGGCAGTTTAACGGCACCTCCGGCTATGAGGAAGCCGCGGCGCAGGGGCTGATTGCGGGTATCAATGCCGCGCGTAACCTGCAAGGCAAAGCGCCTGTTGTACTGAGACGGTCTGACGCGTATATCGGTACGCTGATTGACGATTTGGTGAACAAGGGAACCCGCGAGCCTTACCGCATGATGACGTCGCGCAGCGAATACCGGCTGTTGCTGCGGCAGGATAACGCCGACGAACGTCTCACCCCGCTGGGACATGACATCGGGCTAATCAGCGATGAACGCTACCGGATGTTTTTGGACAAGTGGGAGCAGATTCGGACAGAGGTCGCGCGGCTGAAAAAGACGACGCTCGCGCCCAGCGACCGCGTCAATGATTATCTTGCGTCCAAAGAATCCACGCCGATTTCCACCGGCATCAAGTTAGCGGATCTTTTGCGCCGCCCAGAACTGGACTACCGGGACTTGGCGCACATGACGGACATGCCGCCGCTGCCGAAAGAGGTGTGGGAGGAAGCCGCCATTCAAGTGAAATATGAGGGGTATATTTCCCGCCAGGTGGCACAGGTCGCACAGTTTCAAAAAATGGAGAACAAAAAATTGCCGGAGGACATCGACTATACTACGCTGAAAGGTTTGCGCCTGGAAGCGCGCCAGAAATTACAGGAAGTACGCCCATTGAATGTGGGACAAGCCTCCCGCATTTCCGGCGTATCTCCCGCCGATGTGACGGCGCTGCTGATTTATCTGGAACGGGAAAAAGGGCGGAAATAAAAGAAAGGACAGTTCCTTGATATGTTTCCCCAAAAGTGTCTCACTTTCGGGAGCATATCAAAGGCTGTCTTTTTTATTTTTCATTCCGCCCCATCAATTCGTCCAGCGTTACGCCGAATAGGTCTGCCAACTGCTGTAAATGATCCAGGTTTGGTTCGCTCTTTCCATATTCGTACGCTTGATATGCCGTGTAGCGTATCCCCAACTCCGCCGCCGCTTGCTTTTGCGTCAAATGATTTTTCTTGCGCAACTCCCTGACACGCTCTGAAAAGGGCGTTACGTTTTCTTCATCATAGTCTTTTTTTGCTTCCATACCCGTGACAAGATATTGTATAGAGGTATGAAAAAAAACGGCATATATAAGCAACGCCCCTGCTGACGGCTCCGCCGTCCCGTATTCATACTTTTGATAGGCTTGTTCCGATTTACCAATCAATTCTCCCAGTCTCCGTTGTGTAACCCCGCTTTTCATTCTTAGTTGCATCAGACGTTGTGATAAGGATTCCATAAAAATACTCCTTTAAATATTTTTAAATTTCTCTTGACACCTACTGTAAGTTGTGTTATACTAGTATCACAACTTACAGTAGGTATTCTAGAAAGGATGATACCCTATGGCTGAAACATTTGACTCCGTATACCAAGAGTTTATCCATCGGCTTTTTGAATTGGACTGCAACAATTTTGAAAGTGACAACCGCCGCAAGTACGAATATATAATCAACTATGATAAAAGCCGTGACAATCTCCTAGCCCTTGTCCGTCCAGAGGACCAAAAGCTGGCGCAGGAATATCTCGAAAACATGTCCTATGGCAAGTCAATGGAAATCGAATATCACCGTCAATGCATGCTGCACAATGCCGTCCGCATTCTCAAACGCATGGGCGCCCTCTAAACCGCCGCCGCTCCCA
>CBCTHD010000168.1:0-5665 GCA_965146615.1 uncultured Clostridia bacterium | reverse complement strand
GCCACCAAAAGCACCCCTATAACAATGTTCATAATATTCAAGCGGTTCTTAAAAAACTCCTTGACCTTTTTCCACAAATCTTATCACACTTTCCTTTACGCTATCTCATATCTCCGGTAAATTCTTGACAGCACTGGGTATAATACCGCTGATGCCAAAGCTGTATAAAGTGCACACGGTAACACCATTTTCACGATAAATAGCAGCCCAAATTGCTGTCCGCTCAGTCTCAAAACCAAGCTATAAAGAATGCCACCAACCAGGCCCAGTGTCAACGTCACCACACCTACAGTCAAAATATTATGTTCAAATAAAAATTCAAAAATCACACTTGCCGCAACGACAATATATAAGTACATCAATGTATAGACGCCAAAGATTTTTCCAAACAGCAAATCAACAATAATGCCCATGATTGCCGCCATCAGTGCACCTTTTTCTTTTCCATGGAACGCACCAAAGCAAATCAATGCCGCCAAAATCAAATCCGGTTTCATACCGAAAATAGCAATATGACTGACAAACGTGGTTTGCAGCAGGTATGCTACTGCAAAAATTAAAATTGTTGCAAAAATTCCCACCGTCTGTCCTCCTTACTTTTTCACAACCAGCACTTCCCGAATCCGCTGGAAATCCACTGCCGGTTCTACCACAACTTCTTTATAAAGTTCACCCTGCTGCGTGTTAATTTCTTTTATTCGTCCGATGAACAGCCCTTTGGGATACACGCCGCCAAGTCCGGATGTTTCTACCGAGTCGCCTATCATAATACTCGCATTTTTAGGGATATACACCATCTTACAAAGCCCTTCGCGCGACAATTCCATATCTCCTTCAATCACGGCTTGTTCCCCTGTTTTCGTGAGCAACGCACCGACATTGGTATCAACATCAATAATTGTCGCAACTTTTGCCCACGTTGTCCCAATTTCAAAGATATATCCAATCAAGCCCTGACTGTTAATGACAGCGCATCCCTGTTCTATTCCGTCCATAGTGCCGCGGTTAATGGTAAAAATCTGAAACCAGTTCCCCGGTTCTTTCGCAATCACTTCCGCGCCAATGGTCTGGTAGTTTTGCTCTTTTTCCTTAAACTCCAATAAACTGCGCAAACGCTCATTTTCATTTTTGTATTCCTCGCTGTCGCGCGCCATTGTTTCCAGCTGTACAATTTGACTTTTCAAAAGTTTATTTTCCTCGACACTGGTCACCATAGCATGTACATATTCTCCAGCACTCACAAAATTGCCGATTACCCAGGAGAACGCTCCCTGCACCGGGCTTAAAACAATCCCGATAGCATCAGAAGGCAGGGACGCTTTCCCGTTTTCTTTTGTGGCAGTTGATATCCCCATCGCCACAAAGATAACGACAGAAAAAACAATTAAAATCGGGATGAATTTTTTTTTAATGAAATTCCACATGTTCGTAACCCACCATTATCTGTCTTTTTTAGAATTCTCCAGCATTTTTCGCAGCAATGTGCGGTCTTCGCTTTCCAAGATTTGTCCGATACCGCGAATGACGCCGTTAAGCGGTTCTTCCGCAACATTGACCGGAATATGTGTTTCTTTCTCAATTATTTTATCCAATCCACGCAACAGCGCGCCGCCGCCTGCCAGCATGATACCACGTTCCATGATATCCGCCGCCAATTCTGGCGGAGCTTTTTCCAGCGTAACTTTGATACATTCAATGATATCGCCAACCGGCTCTGCCAACGCCTGGCGAACCTGCTGCGGCGAAATAGAAATGATTTTCGGCAGACCGCTGATTAAATCGCGTCCTTTCACTTCCAATGGCTGCTCCCCTTCATATTCATATGCGGAACCTATTCTCATTTTAATTTCTTCCGCTGTCCGCTCCCCGATTTGCAAACTAAATTCTTTTTTCACAAACGCAACAATAGCATTATCAAATGCATCTCCTGCCACGCGCAGAGAATTGCAAATGACAATCCCGCCCAAGGAAATAACCGCCACTTCACTGGTACCGCCGCCAATATCCACAATCATACTTCCCGTCGGCTCGCCAACCGGCAAACCTGCGCCGATTGCCGCCGCCATAGGTTCATACACCATGTAAACCTCTTTTCCACCTGCTTCAATGCCCGCTTCTTCCACAGCACGTTTTTCCACTTCCGTTACACCTGATGGAATACAAATGACAATCATCGGGCGGAAGAATGCACCACCGCCGCCAGTCGCTTTTTTCACTAACCCTCTAATCATTGCCTGCGTTACCTCAAAATCTGCAATGACGCCATCTTTCATAGGACGGACGGCATGTATGGTTCCCGGCGTTCTTCCAATCATTTGTTTGGCGCCTAATCCGACCGCCAGCACTTCACCGGTGGACTGGTTGATTGCGACTACGGAAGGTTCATTGACTACGACACCTTTCCCTTTCATATACACCAGTGTGTTAGCTGTTCCTAAATCTATCCCGATATCCTTTGAAAACATGTCAATTTCTCCTCTCTTGTGTAACGGCTGCTATGCAGCCAAATCATTTATGATAATATATTTTCTTCAAATTCCTCTTTTAATAAATCATAGAATTTGGAAACCGGAAATCCCACTATATTAAAATAGTCGCCTTCTATCCGGTCCACCAGCACTGCTCCTTTACCTTGGATTCCATAGCCTCCGGCCTTATCCCGATATTCCCCGGTTTCTATGTACGCCGCAATTTCCATCTCGTCCAGCGCTTTAAAATGTACGCGGGAACATTCCACCCGCGTAGCGCCTTTGCCAGTTGTAGTGCTTACAACAGCAATTCCGGTATATACCTCATGCCAAGTCCCGGCAAGACTTTGCAAAATCTGCGCTGCATGCTGTGCGGATTTTGGTTTTCCCATAATATGTTTCCCATCATACACAATGGTATCCGCACCAATGACATAATAACCACTACCTTTTCCTTTTGCCACGTCCGCCGCTTTCAGCAGTGCAAGCTGTTGCACCAGCATGTCCGGCATGATGTCCTGATCCAGATTTTCTTGTGCGCTGCTTGGCTCGATCATCGCTTCAATTCCGATGCCCTGTAAAATTTCCTTACGGCGCGGCGATGCGGACGCTAAAATAAACGTTTGATTTTCCATGCAACAATCCTTCTTAATGTTAAAGAATTTTATATGTCAACGCTCCCAGCAACATGCCGATGACGTTTCCAATCGTAAATTTAAAACTGATGCCAAAGGTAAGTTTCAGTACCCACAAATCCAGTGAAAGCGGCGAATCCATACCAATCTGCCCGCCATATCCAAGCCAGGTCAGCGGTGCAAAGCCAGCCAAATAATTACCGACCAGTCCGCCGATAACTGCGCCAATAATGAGCGCCAACGCCCATCCTAGTCCCCTTTTTGTCCTCATATTTCTACTCCCCTTGTCTTTTCGTGCTGTTTTAATACTTTACAGCAAAAATACGCCCCCAGCCCCGTGAAAGCACCAAATAGAATTGATTGCGGACCTATCAGCCACAAATATGACAAAATGGACGCATTTTGCAGCACTAGCGCTGATACCGTCGTCTGACAAGCATTGTTCGCAAACGCTCCCGCCACACTAACGCCAACGAACCCAAAACGCTGGCTGCGCATAAGCAGATACATCATGAGACATGCCCCCAACGCACCCGGTACAGAATACATGACCGAAGAAACTCCGGCGAATAACAACGCGCCCAGTAAACTGCGAATGCAAGTGATTGCCAACGCCATACGAATCCCCAAAAGTTCTAACGCTAAAATAGTCATCATGTTAGCAAGCCCCGGTTTGAGTCCCGGCAGCGCGCCGGAAAGCCCCAGCATATGTTCTATATATTGCAGTGCTAATCCAACTGCTATCAACATGCCTGCATACACCAGTTTTCTATTCGCTGAGTGCATCAAAATCACGCTCTCCACTAATTTTTATTACCAATTTATTCGGTAAACATACTATGGTTTCCCCAGATTTTCCAATGGCTCCCTGTTTTACATCCAACTTGTCGGGGCAATCTGCCTGAACAACGCGTACTTCTTTGTCTGAAATCACCAACGTGTTTGTTCCATATTGTGTCTGGATTACAATTTCCTCCGGCTGGCTGAAGCGATTCATCTCATAGCGTGCATAAGGTTTCCCTGCCACCTCAACTTCTACATAAACCGGTTCTCCCAAAAATCCGGTACACAAAAAATATAAACCGAACGCCACTCCTAAAACAGCGGCAAAAATCGGAATATCCCACTTTGTAACGCTTTTTCTCATGCTACTCTGCACCCCGGTAAAAATGACCACGTGTATAGTGCTGCGGCGGTCTACCTTCTCCGGACACAAATTCTCGGTAAATCTGTAAACACTGCTGTGGGGATTCTTCCGTAAACGCCAACTTTACAGCGCTGACGCCACTGCGTTGCAGTTCCTGTATACGGTCCGCCATATAAACCGGAACGCTATTATAGACAGTGGATACGCAACCATCTCGCACGATACGCATTTGCGCACCTTTTCTATCCCGCAAGGCATATTGGTTTCCCTCTGCACAGCGGCAGCCATCTTTTGCAATCCTAATCAGGCAATTTTCAATTTTCATCAATGCTACATTTCCATACCCGGTCACTTCAATCGGAATGTGACTATGACTACTCATTTCTTTCAAACAGTGCAGATTCACCTCCCGACTTGCTTCCACAGATTCCAAACCAAATGTCTCCCAAAACGCCACAGAAGCCGCATTCCCGACATTTAAATCAGCAGTGCCGTGCAACGAAAATCCCATTTCCTTAGCAAAGAACAGTAATCCTGCATTTCCCGACGCTATGTTTCGCACACCGTGTTTGTGACAGAGCTGCAACTGTTTTTTCGCTTGCTCCATTTCCTTTTCTCGCAAAATGACCGGAAAATATACCGTAGTTCGGTCGTTCATCTCTATATTTTGTATACAATCAACAGGGACATAGATACGTGCTACCGGCTGGTCCGCAAAAGCAGCAGCCTGCAAGGCATTCTCCGTCCACACTGTAATTGCCATTTCTTTTTGGACTGTCCGTCCGCCTTTGGGTGGCTGATAGGTCACAGTCCAATTTTCATTTTCTCGTTTTCCCAACTGCGTCTCAAGCTGCTCCACTAAACTCCGACGCACGGCGTTCAACGCACTTTTTGGTACAAACGCTCCTTGGTCCAATTGTATAGAAAGGCTCTGCAGCATAAAATTACTGCCGCCTAATTTTCCCAGTTGTGTTTCAATCATTTCCCGCGTGACAGGATTACCCGTTGCCTGCTGAACAACCTGCCCAGTGCAATCCACCTTCACATTACCGCTTTTTGCAGAAGCCATTAACGGTTTACCTACTTGAAGATTCACAACAATCTCTATCTCCCTATGCCGTGTTTCCACACCCGCTGCATAAGTCGCCTGCAATTTTTTAAGTAACTGCGGATCCTGTTTTTCATAAATATCATCATTTGACGCTTCTGTTTTCATCATACCGCATCCAGTCTTTTCCGCATAAAACGCCTCTGTAAACCGCCCGCGACTAAAAACATTTTCCAGCAGTTCTACCTCCTCGCGCGTCATCGCGCGGTTTTCATCGATACAATTGCGATAAATCCTCGTTGTAGCTGCTACATATGCGGCGCTTTTCATTCTTCCTTCAATTTTCAAACTGCTAACGCCCATAGTA
>CBCTHD010000167.1:0-5671 GCA_965146615.1 uncultured Clostridia bacterium | reverse complement strand
TTCTGCAAACCATGCCTCTTTTTATTTTTGCGAAACTTATTCTACCTTATCTTCCCCTAAAGTGTTGCACTTGATAGTATAATTCACCCCACAACAAAAAAAGTCCAAACCTTATGGGTTTGGGCTTTTTCGTTTCAACTTTATCGCAGAGCAAAAACAAATGCGATATAATAAATAAATTTCGGCAGCATCAATTCGGCGTATGTAGGACGTTACAGAACTGCTCCTTGGCACTTCCCTAAAAATGAACTTCTGTCAGTTGACAAAAGTTCGTTAAACCCAGTACTCCACCGAGTTCAAACATTTAACGCGAACTATTCCGGAAAATGCTCCTTTCTCTGTTGTACCTCTTGATTTGATTCATAAAGGGCGATATGTTGTGTCAATTCGCTGATTTGTTGATTCAATTTGGAAATTTTCAAGGTCGTCGTAAAAAGTTTCACGATCATTGAAAAAATAATAATGAGATAAACTAGATTCGCCGGGGACTTGATTTTCAGCATTTTTGCAAACCATGTCGCAATACCAGGAAAAAGACTTAAAAGCACGAGCGCACTACTGAATAGGATCCAATAAATAGCATAATCTATCTGCATCCGGCCTTTGCGAATATAATGCGCAAAATAAATCAGCGTTAAAAGCGCACCTGCAAACAGCAAAAGTCTGATTTCTCCACTCACTCACGCCCCCTCCCTTTCATCAAACCGAGGCCCTTTTCGAAACCACTGCAAAATCAAAATAGAGATTCCCATGCGCAGCATATATCCCATGCTGCGTGTCAAATTAAGATAACTTGCACCCGCTATTCTTTCATCCATCGTTACTTGAATCTCGCCTACTTTAGCACCACGACGGATAAAGTAACTTACCGTATCCGGTTCCGGAGCACAATTAATCTGCGTGGCTAGCTCTTCAATCATGCGGCGGTTGTACATTCTCATCCCGCTGGTGGGATCTGTGATTTTTTTGCCCGTTGTAAGATAAATAGCGCTGGTGAGCAGAAAACTCCCCAACATACGAAGCGTAGTCGGCTTCTTTTCCATCACGAAGCGGCTTCCAATGACAATATCATATCCTTCATTCAAGAGATTGAGCATCGGACGGATATACTCGGGGCGATGCTGACCGTCTGCGTCAAATTGAATTGCCGCATTATATCCATGACACAACGCATACTTCATACCTGCCTGCACCGCGCCAGCAAGCCCCAAATTCGTTGGCAAGTTTACTAATTGATAGCCAGTCTCACGGCAGATTTGCGCCGTATGGTCTTTGCTCCCATCATTAATGATGACATAGTCAAGCTGTTCGTAATTCTGTTTCAGGTTTTCCACCACGCGTACAATGCTTTCTTCCTCATTATACGCAGGGATGACAACCAAAACCCTCATTTTCCATATCCCACTCCACATCAAAATTTAATATCAATATGAAATTTTGTCGTAACAAAACGAAATGCTCTCAGCGCCAGCTCAAAAGCATTCATCCTGTATGCCAACAACGCACACCACAGTGCAATTCCCTTTACTCCGTGATATGCCAAAGAACGCAGCCTTAAAAAGGGATTACCCTGGAACCAGCCAAATCCAGCCGAAAAATATTCTCGCGTCCATCGCAGGTGACCTTTCAAGTCAATCTGCGGATTATCAGCCGCGCGCAGGGCCATCGACATACCGATGTGCAAGAATGCCATCAGGCCCATGGTATCCCGAAACACACCATTTTGTTGATCATAACATGTTTTCAGTTCTTTTGCAAATGGGAGGATATCCTGCCGAGATGTGTTGGATATAATCGAATCTTTTCTGACACGGTAATGAATCAACACATCATCTACGAATGCAATACGGCGGCACTGCGTATACCGCGTGAATTGAACAGCGACTTCTTCTCCTACTTTGAACGGCGGAAAGTGTGCTTCGCCAAATACTTCTGTGCGCCACAATTTATTCCAGGGTGATGTATTCACAAATGCCAGAATATCCGTATTCGTTGGCATATCTACTGTTTTCGGGAATCCCCGCATCTCCTGACACAACACATGGCCGGACTGTAACTCTACTCTTTCATATGCGCAAATCGCTACGTCGGCGTTATTTTCCACCAATGCAGCATGCATCTTTTCTAAAAATTGCGGTTCCACCGAATCGTCTCCATCCTGAAAAATGAAGTAGCGTCCGTCAATTAAGCCGCTATCCAGAGCAGCATTTCTGGTCTTCGCAGGCATCCCTAAATTTTTTTCAAGATAAAGTGCCTTGATTCGGTCGGGACAGCGTTTGCACCATTCCCGGATGATTCGCCTTGTTCCGTCTGTAGAACAGTCATCTACAATCAGTACATCAAAATCCTGAAATGTCTGCGCCATGAATTCCTGCAGGCACTGGTCCAGATACGCCTGTAAATTGTACGCTGTAATCACAATGGTAATTTCAGGCATGATGTCTCCCCCTTAAAAAAAGCCTCAGCAGGAACGCATATGCAGCAAGTATCACAAGATGTATAAGGATAAATGATAGCGCCGCGCCAACGATGTCCAGCGTTCCCACCAACGCCGCCGTAAAAATAAACGCAGCTGCAGATGCTCCAAGATAAATCCCAAGCACCCATTTCTGTCTGCGCAAAATCACAAAAATATAATAAAACAGCTGGCAGCAGGCGAAAACTCCGCCCCCCAACACCACCAGCACCAGAGCCAGCCGAAAGGCGCTTAAATCCTTACTATACAGCAGCCCCAGCACCTCCGGCCCGAGGATGAACGCCGCCACACAACATATCAGTGTAAAGCCGAGCACCAACGCTATTTGCTTTATCAAAAGAAAAATTGCTTCTTTGTCCTGTTTCTCAGCAAACAGCGACGCGTAACGGTTTAAAAGAGGTTTGAATACAAATTGGCTGCATAAATTGATGACCTGTGCAGGCATAAAAAGCATGTTGTAATATCCCTGTGCCGTGTCATCCATAAGAAATTCAATTCCGTATTTAGACGCGTTTATCAGGATGTTCATCAAAAACATGCTGAGAAACAGCGGCAGACATTCCATCATTAACGCCGCAGCTCCATGCCGCAGCGGTGCGGCAGTTTTGGAAATGAATTTCGGCGCAACGCGCAGAGCATAATATAATGTAACCACAAGGTTAACCGCTGTTTGTACAATGATGGACAGCAAGATATTACCGGTCGTCAGCAACACCACAACGAATGCGAACAATGACCAGAAAGTCCTGTAAAACAATGCCGAACCAGAGAGATCTAATCTGTTCTTTTGAAAAAACAGGCTCTGGTATAACTCACCCACTGCATTAAGCAGCATCAACACTGTCAAAATGCAAAGATATACGCTCTTTTCGCCTGTAAAATCCAAAAGGAAGATCGAAAGCAGGCCCCCGACTAACATCAGCGCACAGGAAAATATTCTCCCCTTGGCGTAGTCAGAGAAACAATACTTTTCCTGATAATCTGTCATCTGATAGGTGTTGACGCCAAACAGACCAACAATATACAATATTTGGGCCGTCGTAAACGCGATGCCAAAATATCCTGCCTGATCGACTGTCCCGACCCGGCTTACAAGCGCCAGCATGATAAAACTGTTTGCACCGTACATGGTGCTGCCTAATGTGTTCCAAATCGTACCTTTGAGCAAGCTCGGCTTCTTTTCCATAATGTCCTCGTTCTAACTTGGTTATCGCTCCCAGCGCATTACGCTTTGCTTGTTTCCGGCGCCCCAAGCATATTACGGATATGCTGTTCCGCCTCGCTTCTCTCCTTCAGTATCTTCTCGTTAATTGGCGCGTACTCAATAAAAGGCGCGTCTATCAAATTTCTGGCATTCGCATCGGTTAGGAGTCTTTTCTCCAAAGAAAAGACTTCCAAAATATTCGTAATCCGTGACCCGGTGTCTTTCCCATATTCCGAAATTTCCGAAAAGAAATTTCGATTAAAGATAATTGAAAAAACGGTGCCGTGAAACGCATCTGTTACCACAAAGCGCGCATGCTTTACATAGCCCAGCCACTGTTCAGGCGAAAGATACGGATGGCGGCGACAGTGAATTTGCTTTTTCAGTGGAAACGGGCAGTAGATAATTTTACATTGATATTTTCTTGCCAGTTCTTCCGCAAAGCGAATCACCAGCACGTCGCTCTGGACTTGATACACAAAAACGTAATCTTCCCCTTTTTCCGGTGGGTCTTTCGCCAAAGCTCCCCACTCTTCGGCACTCAATAAAAAAGCCGGATCAGCCACACGCGGCGCTTTCAGCGTCGTTGTTTCTTCAATCAACTCTTTTGCGCGTTGTTCGCGTGATGTCACATAGCTGAAACCTTCCGCCAATTCCCGAAACGTGCTTTTAAAGTCCTCCCGGATAAAATCCTGCGAAAGACTGGCCGCATAAACAACCTTTTTTTCTTTCTCCTCTACAAATGGCAAAAAATTGTTTTCGTTATAGTAATTGACCTTACAGTTCCACAACTGGTCGCCGCCAATTACAATCTTGTCATATATGTTTTTAATTTCCGGCAATGATGCGTCTGTATATTTTCTTTTGCTGGCATGCATCATTGAAGGAAATTTGCGAAAACTCCACTGACGCGGCAGAATGAAAACCAAAAAATAGCCCAGCCGCAACAAGTAATGCAGCAGTCCGGTTTTTTTTGCCATCGAAAGCTGCCAGGGTCGGCGCACCTCGTCTGGAAGCCACGAAATAGTTTCAACATCATAACCCATTTCCCGAATTTTCCGCTCCAGCGCATATGCCAAATATAAAGCGCCATAGTTGTTGACCATCCAATGATTGATAATTCCAATTTTCCTCTTCATGCGGCCGCTCCTTTCGGAGCGGTTATCGTCAAACCGCTAAGGCAAATTGTTCGCTCGAAAAGGACACTTTCACAAAGTGCCCCCCCGCGGACATTTTTGAAAGCAAAGACGATGTCGTCAATTTTTTCAACTGCACAAGCAATTTTCATATTAAAGTCCTTTGTCTTATTCTTCAGTTTATTTTCTATTTGCGTATGTGCAGCCGTCATATCAACCACATATTTTGCCGTCATTTCCGGAGACAAATTATCCAACGGCAATCCACAATCTTCAATTTCAAGATACTTTAAAAGTTGCCGAACTTTTTCATCATAAATCAGCGCAATAAATGGAACTTGCTGTCGCGCAGCAAAAATAATGGAATGCATCCTAACACCTAATAAGAAAAAAGAGTTTTCAATAATTTCAGCCATCTGCATACAATTCCATTCAACTGGGACAATGCGATAATCAATATCTGAAAGTTTCTCAGAAAGTATCTGTCCAAGTTTAACGTCGTGCACAACTGTTGGGACAAAAACCACCGGAAGCCCCTGCTCGTGTGCTGTCAGCCGGATTGTCTGTGCAAGTTTTTCAATTTGTTCTGAAAAATCCATCTGATTGCGGTTCCAGAAATTTGAAGATTCAAACCACTGTGACGCAGTTACGCAAAAATAACCGTTTGGTGTCAAACCCATCTTACACAATGTTGTGCCGCCGCACTGGTTCTTGCTCGTCACCGCAAAGGCTGCGTCCGCAGTGAGCACCCCATTTTTCACTCCAAGTTGAAGACATAAATCATATCCCCGTCTATCCCTTACAAACAAGCCATCTGCACGTTTTAGAAAAAAGCGGCTTAATCGCCTGCCCGTA
>CBCTHD010000166.1:0-5694 GCA_965146615.1 uncultured Clostridia bacterium | reverse complement strand
TGACTTTGGTGTCGTTGAGCACCAAACAATCGCCCGAATTCAGTTCGCCTACAATATCGGAAAAATGGCGGTGGCGTATTGCGCCATTTTGCTTGTTCATCATCAGCAACCGCGATTGGTCGCGGTTTGGGATAGGCGTCTGGGCAATCAGCTCCGGCGGCATATCAAAATCAAATTGTTTTACATTCATTCAGTGGTTCCTCTTTTCTGCTCTCTCTTATTTTGGTCCTATTAAAGAAAGGCATTGCTCCGTTATCGGGCGAACGCCAGTGGGTGCAAGCCCTTTTTTGGCAGGAGATGCTACTACTCCCGCCGAAACAAATATGTTCCCCGACAGCTGAAAGATAGGGTACATATCTGTCGTGTAGTTATATCTTACACCATTGTGAGCGGAAAATCAAGTTCAGAATACAGTTCAGCAGATTTTTTGACAATTTTACGATAGAATTTGCGTGAATGCAATGTTGCATATCACCGTAAGAAGTGGTGTTAATAATGATGTTAATAAAAAAATTTTTTTACAAAAATCCCCTTGAAAAAAAACTCATTTTCAGGGCGGCACCGTGAAACCGCCCAAAAAGGTTATAGTAGCCAATGGTTCGTTTTCATTTATTATTTTCTGTATTATAATAGAGATAAGTATCACTTATACAAAGTTAGGCATACCAAGTTGCCCCCGGTTGAATTCCGGCGGCTGACACAGAAGGGGTAAATCCCCGATTTTCTGATTCCTATGCAGTTTCCTGTTATTTTTGAGTCAATTGACAGTGTATGACTGCACACGTATACTTAAACTGGGTTTTTGGCGTTATTTAACAGGTCCATTTCCCATATAACCATTGGGGCGGAAGTGCAAATTCCGCCCGCAACAGCGTCTCTCCCAACATTCAATCCACACCGCTAGGAGAGTCCAAAACTAGCCCTACAATTGTTGGAGCCACAGCTGCAACTAACAGCTATAAAATTGCGCGTTCTCCCTAACGCTTTTTATGTATAATATTTGTGCCTACAAAAATAAGGGCATAACTATACACTTTTAGCAAAAAACAACCTCCGTGCGGGTAGTCACATCTCTCTCCACCGGCCGGCGTTTGTCTTTTGTCAACTCCAACCATTTTACAGACTATTTTTTGGCATGTATAAAAACAAGTAACAGGTATTATATTAGTCCCTATATTCTATTATAATAATCGAATGCGTGTGTGTCAAGTAAAAATTTAAATTTTTTTTAAGGAGATGGATATTATGGAAGATTTATTCGCTGTCAGGCTCAGGAAAGAGCGACAAAAGAAACGTTGGTCAAATCGTTATCTCGCGGAAAGTATTGGTGTGAATGAAAATACGTATCATCATTATGAGTATGGGAACTGTAAGCCGAGTTTGCCGAAATTGATATTGCTGGCAACGCAGTTAAATGTGTCTCTGGATTATTTATGTGGACGCAGCCGTGCGCGCAGGAGTTTTTCTCTTCCGCCGGACGCGGACATTCATCAACTGCTGGCGGAAAATTTGAAACAATTACGCCAGCAAACAGGCTTGACGCAGAAGGAAACTGCTTTGGCGCTTGATATTCACGAACACACGTATCAATATTATGAAATCCAAAAACGGCTTCCGACCTATCAAATGTTTTTACAGTTGGCGGATTTTTATCAAATACCGGTAGACAGGTTGATTATGGTGCAATCAGATCCGTCATAATAAATATAACAAAGAGAATGTTAAAGGAGGAACAAATCATGACAAATTTTACTACAAGACTACGGGAATTGCGTTTGGAACTGGGTATTACACAGGAAGCGCTAGGCGCTGCTATCGGCATTGGTAAAAGTACTTATCAAAACTATGAACAAGGTATTAGCGGCGCACCGCTCCATCGGTTGCTGCAGCTTTCTGACTATCTGGATGTTTCCTTGGACTACCTATCCGGTCATAGTGATGCGCGCATTCCAGTGAGCGGACGATTGAATGTTGTGGAGCGGGAACCATTTTCACAGCGTCTGCGTAAAATCCGTAAAAGCCACAGCATGACGCAAAAGTCTGTTGCGGAACAAATCGGCATTATCAGCCGCACATATATTAAATATGAACACGGAGAAATTACGCCGCCTTTGGACAAACTGCTCAAACTCGCCGACTTATTTGAAGTGACAGTGGACGAGTTGGTCGGCCGCACGGATTTAAAGAAACCTAAAATCTAACGCGCCACGCAAAAAATTTTCTATGTGTCTTACTGACAGGACAGCATTCCCTCCTTTTTATGGTATAATCCTAATAAAAAGGAGGGATATTTATTATGAATTTCCGAAATGAATTCTATTATGACCGTTATTTAGGCGAACTGGGAGAATCTTTAGAAAACAATTATGCTCAAGAAGACCGCATTTTGCTAAAAAAATTGGAGCGGCGCCTATTACACGCCTTGACGCCGGAAAACCAAAAGCTGTTGATTCATTTTTTAGATGCACACCGCCGTCAATTTTTACGGGCGGAAGGAAATTCCTATATGATGGGATTTTTTATGGGCTTGGATGCCGGAAAAATTATTGAAAAATATGAATTAAGACGGGAAGAATAAGTTTGAAATGTCACTATTTTAGTCTAAACCGGTTCATTTCATTTTTCACCCTCTTTTACAATCCTCCGCTGGGTTGCACCTGGCGGGGATTTTTTTGCGCCCGGAAGATGCAGGAAGGGACCGTCCGGGTGCAGTTCCCGCTTTTTCATTGTACTTTTTTTATGGTTCTGTCTCTGTTTGCTGCTCTATAACCCGATGCACCAATGTTGCCATTTCTCCCCGCGTGAGACCGCGTTCCGGACGGAAGCTGCTATCCTCATACCCCAGCAAAATGCCTGCACCTGCAAGTGCCGTGATTTCTTCATAGGACCACCGTTCTTCTGCGACATCTGAAAAAGCAGGTTTTTGTGTATTGCTGTAATCCAGTTGAATCATTCGCGCGAGGAGAACAGCCATTTCCTCTCTGCTCATTTGCACCTCCGGGCGAAATGTCCCGTCCGGATATCCTTCCAACAGCCCCGCTGCCACCGCCTGTTCGATTTCCGCTTCTGCCCAGTGACCGCCAACGTCAGAAAAAATACGGGTCGCGCGCTGTCCCGCTCCCAACTGCGGCAGCATACGCACTGCCACAGCAGCCGCCTGTGCACGCGTAAGTGTTCCCTCCGGCTCAAACAGTGTGTTGGTAACACCCTTCATGATCCCTTGTTTGGCGGAATACACAATGTCATCTTTGGCAAAATGCTGGTAAATATCTGAAAAATATTTGCCATTTAACCAAAGGTCATAGTACTCCCAAACATCGCGTGTTTCCTGCCCGGCACTCCAGTTTCCCGCCCCTTTGAGCTGATATTTATCTACTAACGCCAACTTTTCCTTTAAAGAATCGCTGTCTTCATACCAAATGGTGTATGTGCCTGCCGCCAACTCCTTGCCGCCAACGACCGGTTTGGTATCCCAGGAGTGTATCACCAGTTCTATTTTGGGACTGCGCGCCGTACGGTCATAGGTCTTGGTATATTCATACTGGCGCATCCACGTTTCCACCCTGCTATTTGACACACCATATCCCGTTACACTGCCATCCGCCGCCCAAATTCTCCCAAAGAACGGAATGCCAAGCACAATTTTTTCTGCCGGAACATATTGTAATGCATATTGAATAGACTGTTCCACAAAATCCAAACTGGCAACCGGTCCGCTCGGCCCGCCCTGGTAATGTTCATCATAACTCATGATAAATAGATGGTCCGCCGCCTCCCCCAACGCCCGATAATCATAGGAGCCCTGCCAACCTGTCGTCCAACCGCTGGGGTTTGCCGCAACCGCAACAGACACTTCTTTTTCTGCCGGAATTTTCTGCCGCAGCAGCTGCACCAGCTTTGTATATTGTTCCCGTTGATCTTGCGTGACATTTTCAATATCCACATTCACGCCATCTAACTGATACCGCTCTACCGCTTGGGCAATCTCCTGCGCCAAATCCTCCGCCCGTTCCAACGCTGCAACACCGGCTTGCCGATCCCAATGATTGCTGAGAAACGGAACGACTTTTATATCCTTTTGGTGCATGGATTGCACAAATTCCGCATGAATGGTATTGATTTGCAACGCACCTGTTTCTGTAATGTCAAAATAGCTGGGCGACACCACCGCTAACGTTTCCTGCGCTAGCGAAATATATTCGATTTGGTCCGAAAGTGAGCCAAAATAGAGATAACTCATCGCATAGCGCGGTCCCTTTGCAACAATTTGGGAAAAAGGAATCGTAAATGCCAGCACACCCGCTACCACAAACTTTACCATTCGTATCCGCATCGTACCGGGAACTTTTTTGCGCCACCCTATCAATTCCTGTGCAAATTCTGTATCAAACTTTTCAAAATACAGCACAAGGTCATATACATCGCCCTGCACCTGTTGTAATCTGGCATTCATAGCGTCCGCTCCATTCTATTTGCATTTATTCCTATTCTTGCCGGGACTCTTACACATTATTCTTCAAACAGCATAGAAAAAGCGCTGTGAAACACAGGTTTCACAGCGCTGAAATGGTTCAAACAAATTAATAATTTTCTGCTCTCAATTTGAAAAATGCTTTCGGATGTGCGCATACCGGACATACTTCCGGCGCCGCTTTGCCAATGTGGATATGACCGCAGTTTGCACATTCCCAGATCATATCGCCGTCTCTGGAGAACACCAGTCCGCCTTCCACATTTGCCAACAGCTTGCGGTAGCGTTCCTCATGCGTTTTCTCTATTCTGCCAACCGCTTCAAACAGATATGCAATTTTGTCAAATCCCTCTTCTTTCGCTTCTTTCGCGAATGTATCATACATATCGGTCCACTCGTAGTTTTCGCCTTCTGCTGCATCTGCCAAGTTTGCTGCTGTGTCGCCAATCCCACCCATCAGCTTAAACCACATTTTTGCATGTTCTTTTTCATTGTTCGCCGTTTCCAGAAACAGCTCCGCAATTTGCTCATACCCTTCCTTTTTTGCTTTGGATGCATAAAAAGTGTACTTGTTTCTCGCCTGAGATTCTCCGGCAAATGCAGTTGCTAAGTTTGCTAACGTTTTGGTTCCTTTTAAATCTTTCATGTTCGTGCCTCCTATTATATTTTTTCTTTTTGTTGCTCTTGTGATTTACAATTTGGACAAATTCCCTTGAACAGAATATTACCGGACTCCAGTTGAAATCCCTGCGCATCGCGCACCATATCCATCAGCCCATCCAAATAAGGCATATCAATATCATAAACGCCGCCGCAAATCCGGCAGTATACATGATAGTGCCCCGCCACCTTGAAATCAAAGTGGTCTGCGCCGCCCGGTATTTCCACTTTTAAAATATCCCCACGTTGGGCAAGTAGGTTTAGGTTCCGGTATACCGTTCCTTTACTGATATTCGGATGATATTTGACCGTTTCCCGATAAACCTCCTCCGCTGTTGGGTGCTGATGCAAAGCGCGGACAGCTTGAAGCACTAAATTGCGTTGTATGGTATTTCTGGATGTTTTCATTTTGTATTTCTCCAAATTATAGTTTTCATTCTTTATTAGTATTATATACTATTAAAGAATGAATGTCAATAGTAAAAATAACAATTTTTAAATTTTTATGACGAATGCCAAGGTTCCTTGACATTTTTGCGTTGCTGTGCTATAATATACAACGT
>CBCTHD010000165.1:0-5719 GCA_965146615.1 uncultured Clostridia bacterium | reverse complement strand
ATTCAGTAGAAACAGCAGCTATCACGGAGGCAATGAACCAGATGAACAGCAGTGAACGAGAAGAATTTATCAATGAAAACCTTGACATTCGTTTGCAGGATATGTCTATACTTGTAACACTTACGGCAAATCAGAATTATGAGCAAATAGGTGCGGCTGTAGCAAAATCTGTGGAAGACGGTTTAACGGCGGTTGAAATCAAAGAAGCGATTTATCAGTCGGCGCCGTACTGCGGTTATACAAGAGCAATAAAAGCAATGGATGCAGCAGATCGCGCACTGACTGATTTGGGTGTGGAGCTTCCAAGCGAGAGTCGCATCACATCTACAGAGAAAACAAGATATGCAGACGGACTGGCAGTACAAAGGCATATTTTTGGCCCACAAATAGGGGCGATCACCGACGATATGACGCCGAGCCAAAAACTTCAGACATTATATCTTTCAGGAATATGCTTCGGCGATTTCTATAACCGCGCGGGTCTGTCGCTGAATACAAGAGAATTTCTTACCTTCTGTACGATTGCCGCCAACGGTACATGTATAAGCCAAGTAGGTTCACATACCAACGGAAATCTCAATGTAGGACATTCAAAAGATATGCTTCGTGCAGCGTTGCTTCTAAACGAGGAGTATAATGGAACGGACAAAACGATTCAAGCGCTGCGCGCTGTCAACGAAAATGAAAATGAACCTGTAACCGGCGTTACAGAACCTATGGCAGTCGCAGCAATACCGATGGCGTACACGACTGATTCGCAGGAACTTTCTGATACAATGGTACATTATAGGACAGATGATGTAGACGGTTATATAAACGCAAATCTTGATGAACAAACACAGACGCTGATTATCAATGCTGTAAATGCTACTATAGACGGAACAACCGCGGTTACTGCGGACAATGAAAAGGTGCAGAAACTTATTGACCTTGCATTACTCGGCGCTGAGGGCGGCAGAGAAGCGGAGGTTCCGGCGGCTGTAGCTGAAAATCTGTCGGTAGGTAATACGGCCGATGGAATGCTCGCAATGGCGCTTTTATGCACTCCATATAACGGATATCCCAGAACGCTTAATATGATGAGTGCGGTGAATGGGGCTTTGGCAGAAGCATCAGAGACGGAAAATATTGTTATTACAATGCAAATCGGCAATCCGGCAATGACGGTCAACGGCAAAGAACAGGATATTGATGCGGAGAGAACAACACCGGTTATAGAAAATGACCGAACGCTTCTTCCGGTACGTGCGATAATAGAAACGCTCGGTGGGACAGTTGACTGGAATAATGATACAATGACAGCGACGCTTACTTATGGTGAGGACGTAATTGCACTTATCATTGACAGCACAACAGCGTATTTAAACAATGCCGTCCAAACGCTTGACGTAGCTCCTGTTATCATCAATGACAGAACAATGCTACCGATACATTTTATAGCAGAAAGTTTTGGATTGAATGTGAACTGGGAACAGGAAACGCAAACAGTAACGATTTCTAATACCTACGATACGCAAAAATAAGCGCATAATGTAAAAATTTGTAAAGGAATACTATGAAATGACTATTCATGAATTGAGTGATCGCTATAATATAGAAATTAAAAAATTGAATTATTTTGCAGACCATCATTTAATTAAAACAGGAAAGCCATATAATGACGATGATGAGAAACGGTTAAGCATAATATGCACTTTATATAGTGTAGGCTTAAATGCTGATACCATAAAGAGATTTTTATTATTGGCAAAAGAAAATAATCAAGCGGAACAAATTAAACTTCTGAATAAGCACCGCGCGAATTTGCTGGAGGATGTTCATACCAAACAAAAGCTGCTTGACCAAGTTGATTATATGATTTATGAAATCAAAAATAAAGGAGGGGGCGCTAAATGAAAAGATTGGTATCTTTTATCACTATCTTCGCTCTGCTGTCTGTTATGATTTGCGTTAATGTGACGCAGGCGGCAAAAGCAGACGAAAAAATATTGATTGCCTATTTCAGCCGCATGGAAAATTCATTTGGCGATACATCAGATATAGATCCAGATGCTACCACTTCTGCAAGTCTTATTTCAAACGCAAATACGGAAATTGTGGCGAATTATATAAAAGAACAGACGGGCGGCGAGATGTTTTCGATATTAACAGCGGAGCCATACCCAAACGATTATAACGAATGTTTATCACGCGCAGAACAGGAAAACGCTGAAAATGCGCGCCCGGCATTAAAGTCATTGCCGCAGAGTATGGACAGCTACGATACCATTTTTATCGGATATCCTGATTGGTGCGGAACTTGTCCTATGGCAGTTTTTACATTTCTTGAAAGTTTTGATACTTCGAAAAAGAAAATTATACCGTTTTGTGCGCATGGTACAAGCGGACTTGGTACAAGTGTGAATGATATTCAAGCTGTGTGTCCTGAAGCAGAAATTGAGAGTGCGTTCGGGGTATATAGAGATGATGTTAAAAATTGTGAAACAGATGTGCTACACTGGCTTGCTCAGCTTGGCTATGACAACGGCGAACCGTCAATTGATGACGCTCAAATATCTTTAACAAATAATACTGTTATAATGAAGGCAACAAGGCAAATAGACAATGCGGCGTTGATTTTGGTGGGATATACAGGCGGAGCGCTAACAAATGTAAATGTTCGGACAGTTTCTACCGATAGCAATCTTGAAATAAAAGAAAATGTTACGGGTTTTGAAAATGCAGATATGGTAAAAGCGTTTTTGTGGACAGGACTTAAAAGTAGGCAGCCTTTATGTGCTTCAAAGGAGGTCGTAATAAACAAAGGTGATGATACGCCCGATGTTGCGCCAAAAAGTCTTACAGTATATTTTTCTCGTGTGGGAAATACGGATTATTCCGCAGATGTGGATGCGACCACTTCTGCGAGCGTTGTTGTCAATAACAACGGTAATCTTACAGGGACAACCGAAGCTGTAGCGGAAATGATACACACACTTGTCGGCGGCGATATTGCAGAAATTCAGTCAGTCAATAAATATTCTACCGATTTTAACGAGGTTGTATCAAAAAATCACGAAGAAATCAATGCAGAAACACTTCCCGCCTTGCTGCCGATGAATATTGATATGTCGGAATATGACACGATATTTATCGGTTATCCGATTTGGGCAACAACAATACCGCAGGCGGTACGCGCATTTATGCGCGACTATGATTTAAGCGGTAAAACAGTGATACCATTCTGTACGCACGACGGTTATGGCAGCGGCAGAAGCTACACTGAAATCAAAAGTGAATGCGCGGGCAGCACAGTACTTGACGGTTTGACACTTCCTGCTGCCGATATTGTCGGAACGGATTTATCATTCGTAAATGACAAAGTAACCAGTTGGCTCACCGAACTTGGTATTAATATAGGCGGCGAAATAAAGGATGAAACTCCGATTAAAATTACTATCGGCAGCAAAACGCTTGATGGATATCTTAACAACACACCCGAAGCGGAGCAATTTAAAGCTATGCTACCTGTAACAATATCAATGGTCGGCTATGGTGGACGCGAATATTACGGCGGAATATCAAGCAAGATTGAGAACAGCACAGAGGGCAAGCTGAATTTTAAAAACGGCGATATAACCTATTGTCCTACGAACAATACAGTTGCGATATTTTATGCGCAGACAAACAGACCAAATTTAACAATGCAAGTTGTTTCGATGGGTGAGGTTACATCTGATTTATCGCTCTTTGATGAATTAGGCAGTCGTGAAGAGATAACTTTCAGTCTGGCAGAATAAAGGAGAAAAGGGGTAAAAAATGTGAATTAGAATATAACTGTAAAAACAAAACAGAAAGGAGCTTTAAAATGTGATGAAAAAATTTTTAACTGTATTTTTAAGTATGGCATTACTTATGGTGAGCGTGACAGCTTGCGCAGAGGGGATCGACAAAACTGAAGATATAACCATTATTCTTCAAATTGACAATCCGATGATGACGGTAAACGGTATAGAAAAAGAGATTGATCCCGGTATGGGTACGGTCCCTGTAGTAGTCAATGACCGAACACTACTCCCGATCCGAGCGATTATAGAAGAAATGGGCGGCGCTGTTGAATGGGACGGCGAAACACAAACGGTATTGCTGGCCTATAATGATGACATTATAACTCTTGCGATTGGAGATACCACAGCATACTTAAATGAAGAAGCAAACGCACTTGACACCGCGCCAACAATTATAAATGACCGTACCATGCTTCCGATACGATTTATTGCCGAAAGTTTCGGATATACAGTTGATTGGAACGGAGATGAACAAAAGGTGATGATATCAAAATCAGGGGTTATAAACGAAAAAAACGATGAAGACATGGAGGATAACCTTGTATTGATAAACGGTGGTACCTTTCAAATGGGAAGTCCGGCAAGTGAGTATGAGCGGGGTACTGATGAAACTGTGCACGAAGTAACTGTAGACAGCTTCTATATGTCAAAAACAGAACTTACACAAAAGGAATATCAAGCCTTAATGGACAGCAATCCGAGTGAAAATCAGGGCGAAGATTTACCCGTAACCAATATCACTTGGTATGACGCAATCCGTTATTGCAACACTTTAAGCGAAAAAGAAGGGCTTACTCCGTGTTATACTATTTCCAATAATACGGTTACTTGGGATAGAAGCGCAAATGGATATCGTCTGCCCACCGAAGCGGAATGGGAATACGCTGCAAGGGCAAACACAAATACACCATTCAGCTTTGGCGATTATGTGTATGACGATGACGCGAATTGCTATAATGCTTATGGCTATCATAATGACTCAACAGGGAATTGGGTAAACGGCTATTTAGGCTATACAGTAAGCGTTGACAGCTATTATGCGAATGATTTCGGTTTATACAATATGCATGGTAACGCTGCCGAGTGGGTATGGGACTGGTACGGCGAGTACGATACTGAAGCAGCAGCAAATCCGACAGGGACAGAAAATGGCAATTATAAAGTCGCGCGCGGCGGCGGCTGGAATGATATGCCGAAACATATACGCAGTGCTTATCGAATTGCTTTTCCCGCGGATGTACCTCTTTACAGCATCGGTATGCGCCTAGCGCGGAATGCAGTAGCTTTCACCGACGAAATTAAAAGTGTATACAGTGCAGAAGCAGAGCGGACAACGGGAAAAACGCTGATTGCGTATTTTTCGCAGACCGGCAACACAGACGGAATTGCGAAAATTATAGCAGAAATGACGGATGCGGATATTTTCCGCATTGAGAGGGCAACACCGTATTCCGTGGCAAGCAATTCACAGACCTTATACGGCGAAGCATTAAACGAGCTGCGTGAAGGTACCATGCCGGAACTGAAAACATATTTGGAGGATGTGGGCTTAGATATTGAGCAATACGATACGATTTTACTCGGTTATTGTAATTGGTGGGCATCCATTCCTGCTCCGGTCAGTAGCTTTTTAGCGCATTATGATTTCAGTGGTAAAACAATTATTCCATTCTGCTCTATGGGCGGTGGACGTTTCGGACAAGGTATCAGCATGATTGCAAAGCTCACACCTAACAGCGTAATAAAGGAAGGTTTAACCGTTACCTATGCGTCATACGACAGAAATGAAATAAGAGAATGGCTTACGGCAAGCGGAATAAATACTAAAAATTAAAAATATAGCCTGCAAATAAAAAGTCAAGTATTTTTTAGGAAAAAATGAAAAAAGATTT
>CBCTHD010000164.1:0-5739 GCA_965146615.1 uncultured Clostridia bacterium | reverse complement strand
CGTCCGTTTCTGATTAGGTTCTTTATTCGGCACTACACCGATGTCATACAGGAATTTATACCAGAACCGCGAATAAAGCAGATGCAACGTCGTGTGCTCCATGCCGCCGTTGTACCAGTCTACCGGAAGCCAATAATTGATTTCCTCGGGGTCCGCAAGCGCTTTGTCATTATGCGGGTCGATATAACGCAGAAAATACCAGGACGACCCCGCCCATTGCGGCATTGTATCCGTTTCGCGCCGCGCCGCGCCGCCGCAGTGCGGACAGGTAGTATTCACCCAATCTTCCATTTTTGCCAGCGGTGATTCTCCAGTGTCCGTCGGCTCATAATTGTCCACTTCCGGAAGCGTCAGCGGCAACTGGTCTTCCGGCACCGGCACCCAGCCGCATTTCTCACACCATACCAGCGGTATCGGTTCGCCCCAGTACCGTTGACGGCTAAACACCCAGTCGCGTAATTTATAGTTAATCTTCCGTTTTCCGATTCCTTTTTCCTCCAGGAAGTCAATCATAGCCGCAATTGCATCTTTCACACGCATACCGTCTAAAAATCCTGAATTGACCATTATCCCGTCGCTCACGTCGGTATAGGCTTCTTCCTGCACATTGCTTCCACCGCTTACCACTTCAATAATAGGTAAACCAAATTTTTTCGCAAAATCAAAGTCGCGGCTATCGTGTGCCGGAACTGCCATGATAGCGCCCGTTCCATAGGTTGTCAATACATAGTCGGAAATCCAAACGGGCACCTCCCGCCCATTGACCGGATTGATGGCATACACACCTTCCAGCGGCACACCGGTTTTATCCTTGTTCAATTCCGTCCGCTCAAATTCTGATTTCCGTGCCGCTTCTTGCACATAAGCGTCCACAGCCGCCTGATTTTGAATCTTGTCCCGCAGCTCCTGCACCAGTTTATGTTCCGGCGACAAAACCACATATGTTGCACCAAACAGCGTGTCGGGCCGCGTCGTGTAGACTTTGATGGATTGATCCGATTCTTTCACCTGGAAATCTACTTCCGCCCCCTCCGAGCGTCCAATCCAGTTTTTCTGCTGAATTTTGACTTTTTCAATATAGTCGGTATCGTCCAAATCATCTATTAAACGCCCTGCATATTCCGTAATTTTCAGCATCCATTGGCTCTTATTACGCTGCACCACTTCGCTGCCGCAGCGTTCACAAACACCATTTACCACTTCTTCATTTGCCAATCCGACTTTACAGCTGGTGCACCAGTTAATGGGCATTTCCTGTTTGTACGCCAGCCCTTTTTGGAACAGCTGTAAGAAAATCCACTGCGTCCATTTATAATATTCCGGATCGGTGGTGTTGATTTCCTTCGACCAGTCAAATGAAAATCCCAGACTTTGCAGCTGCCGTTTAAAGTTTGCAATGTTGTCATGTGTCACTTTTTTAGGATGGATTTTATTCTTGATAGCATAGTTTTCCGTCGGCAGTCCGAATGCATCCCATCCAATCGGATACAGCACATTGTAGCCGTCCATACGTTTTTTGCGTGCGACGATGTCCAGTGCGGTATAACTGCGCGGATGTCCTACATGCAAACCCTGCCCCGAAGGATAGGGGAATTCCACCAACACATAATATTTCGGCTTGGTTTTGTCTTTTTCGCATTTGAAGGTTTCATTCCCATACCAGTGTTCTTGCCATTTTTTCTCAATTTCCCTAAATTTGTATTCCATAACCCTCTAACCCCTTTTTGTATATATTACGCTTCCCCGCCGTCCGTCAGCGCTACTTCCGGCGCATCCGACCACAGGCGCTCCAGCGAATAAAAATCTTTGGCGTCCGGTGTAAACACATGGACAATCACACTGCCGTAATCCAGCAAAATCCAGGACGCGCTGGCATATCCCTCACTGTGGTTCGGCGTTATTCCCTCCTGTTTTAGCTGAAACTCCACTTCGTCCGCCAACGCCTTGATATGCGTGGACGATGTCCCGTTGCAGATGACAAAATAGTCCCCTAAAGTCGTCAGTTCGCGAATATCTAAAATTTTTAAATCCATTGCTTTCTTTTTGTCAAGCACTGTTGCTATTTTAACAGCCAATTCTTTTGATTCCATGCTCTATCCTCCCGTTCAAAAAACATTTTTATGCCGCTTCCTGCTGTGATGATTCAACTGCTTCCCGCACCGGTTCCTCCGTCTGCGTCGGTGTTTGGGCAGGCGGCTCTTCTGTCTGCGCCGGTTTTTCCGTTGCCGCCGGTGTCCCTGTCGCAGCCGGTGTCCTCGTTGCTTCCGGCTCTTCCGTTGCCTGAGGCGTCGCTGTACTCTTCGGTTGCTCCGGTTCTTCCGTCGCTTTACTGGAGGCGGTCTCTGTCGGCGCCGGCGTCCGTTTGATGGGCGTTGGACTGTTTTCCAATGGTTCGTCTTCCTGCATGGGTATTTCTTTTACCGGCGCCCTTTCTGTGGAAGCAGGTTTTGCCGGTTTCGTTTCTGTTCCGTAAAAATACTGATCAATCAGCAGTTTCGCCTCATCCTCGTCCGGCATAAAATACCACAAACTATTGAAATATTGACTTTCACCCGGTAATACATGGAATTTAATATTTTCCAGGCTTAGATTATTCATAAATTCCGTAGCATATGCCATCATTTCACCCAGTGTCAAATCGGTCTCCACATTTTCTTGGAGAATATTCAGCAATTCCGGAATTTTCAGCACATTTTTAAGCTGCAGTGTCTTTTCCGCGACCGCCAATAGAAAATCTTTCTGTGCATCCATGCGCCCCAAATCACTACCTCCATAAGGTCCTGACCCGTCCGCATTTTTTCGCCAACGAACAAATTGCTCCGCTTTATCTCCGTCCAAATGCTGCATTCCCGCTTTCAGATGGATATATAAATCCTGCGTTGGGTCTTCATAATCCATGTCAAACGGCACTTCAAAATCAACACCGCCAATCGCGTCCACCAATTTGCGGAATCCCGTTGTGTCTACAGTAACATACTTTTGCACATCTATCCCCAACGCAAGGTTCACTTCATATTGGGTCTGTTCAAAGCCGCTGAAATAAGCGGAATTAATTTTTTTATCATTGCGCCCGTTGCCAGGAACATAGGTATCCCGCGGAATTTGCATCAAATTGACCTGTTTGGTCTCTGTGTCATAATTCGCTACCATCATAAAATCGCTACGATACCCATCCTCGTCGACACCCATAATCAAAATATTTGTTTTCTCTGGTATCGTCTGCGAAAACATATTGAACAATCCAACGTCTTCCCCGCCATTGGGAATTTTTGATTTCACATAATAATATGCGCCAATGACAGCAGCGCCCAACAATAAAACAATCGCTAACACAATACACAATACAAACCGTTTTTTATTTTTAATCCGCCATTTTTTCTTTCTTAACTTTGTCGGCGCATAGATGGTATCTTCCGTATTCCATTTTCCCATCAAACATCTTCCCTCTCATCGTTTTTGTAACACTCTATTTCTCACTTCTACCGTCAGCGGATGGATACATTTATGCTGTTCAATCAAAGACGACATCGTCCTGTCAATTACACCGATTAATGCCCCATGCAGATCTTTTTTGGCAAGCTCCCGCATAGCCGGCGCCCAAGGCAAATACGCGTCGCGTCCTACCTCTGTCAGGTCCGCTATGTAAATAATCTCTGTCAAACGCTTCATCCCCGGTTTTCCCACCGTATGATAGAAAATCGCTTCATAGATTTCGTCATCGTCAATTCCAAACTTTTCCCTGCACAAAACGGCGCCTACCGGCGCATGCCACAGACTGCGCATACTTCTCGTGAGCTCGTCCACCTGATCGCCCAAACTGTCCAAAATACGCAAGGTTTGTTCCTCACAAAGTTCTTTTGCACAATCATGCAACAGACCTGCCAGTTCCGCTTTCTCCTCGCTGCATCCATGGCGCCGTGCGAGTTCTTTCGATAGGTGCATCACACCAATCGAATGTGCGTACCGCCTGGGCGACAGCATCTGCCGCAATTCCTGTTTCAAGCTCTCCAACAATTGTCACAGCCTCCGTCCGCTTGTTATCTCGTATACCCGGTGTTCTTTCAAATAAGCCCAAACTGACTCCGGGAGAAACTGCCGCACCGATTCCCCTTTTCGAATGCGTTCCCGAATCATACTCGATGAAACGTCCGCCACCGCATTGTGCAGCAAATGAATCACCGCTTGATACTCCCGTTCCAATTTCTTTTTTTTGGTTTCCATATCCTCACCGCTGCGTCCTGCCGCCGCGATTTCCACTAGGGACAAGAGTTTCTTACTGTCTACCAACTTGTCCATATAGTCTAACGAATCTGCGCCGACGATAAACACAAGCGTGTCCCCTGGATAGACCGATTTAAAATATTCCATGGATTTCACCGTATACGACGGTTTCTCCTGCTTGATTTCTAAATCACTGATTTCAAACCCAAATTCTTTTGCAGCTTGGCGCGTCATTTCGTAACGTGTCTGCTTGTCCGCCCCGTCCGTCTCTTTGTGATACGGCTGCCCTGCCGGCAGTAAAATCAGCCGGTCCAAGCTCAGTTCTCTTTGGGCTTGCTGCGCAATCGTTATGTGTCCGTTATGAATAGGGTCAAACGTCCCCCCAAGAATGCCTATGCGCACTGCCGCCCTTCCTTTCTGCGCCATAATTTTCTTTTTATTTGCTATTTTGGTAATTCTATGACTTTTTTCTTTTTCGATTCCCGATATAATACAAATTTCGACCCAATTGCTATGACGGGCTGCGCTCCGGTGCGCTGTGCGCACGTTTCACAGGTTTCCCGCGGGTCCAGCATCGCATTTTCCAGTACAGTCACTTTAATAAGCTCCCGTTTCTCCAAAGCGTCATTTAGCTGCTGCACCAGATTGTCATTTATCCCGCCTTTTCCAATTTGAAAAATCGGTTGAATTTGACTTGCAAGCCCTTTCAGATACGCCCTCTGTTTACTTGTCATTTGTCTCCACCTATCTCATGTACTCAAATTCTATTTCATATAACTGCACCAAGTCGCCTTCCTGCACGCCTTGTCTCTCCAACTCCTCAATAACCCCAATTTTCCGTAGCATGTTCTGAAAATATCCAAACGATTCATGGTCATCAAAATTGGTTGACATCACAAGCCGTTCAATATAATCCCCTTCCACCAAAAATACATCATCCTGGCGGCTGACGGTAAACTGCGGCCCTTCCTGTACTTCTTCTTCGATTTCTTCCACTTGGTGAATTTCTTCTTTTGGAATGGTTTGCAGCAAATCATAAGCCGCTTCCATCAATTCGCGGACTCCTTGTCCCGTTGCGGCAGAAATTTCAAACACCTGATAGCCACGTTGCTTCATTTCCTGCACAAATGCATCTTTCTGATCTATATTCATTCCTAAATCAATTTTGTTTGCGGCAATCATTTGTTTTTTTTCTGCTAAAATTCCACTGTAACGCGATAATTCCTTGTTAATCGTTTCAAAATCTTCCAGCGCGTCACGCCCTTCTATGCCCGATGCGTCGACTACATGAATCAGCAACCGCGTACGTTCTACATGACGCAGAAAATCATGTCCCAGCCCAACCCCTTCACTCGCGCCTTCGATAATGCCCGGAATGTCCGCCATAACAAAACTGCGTTCATCATCCAGCTTGACAACGCCCAGATTGGGCTGCAGCGTCGTGAAATGATAGTTGGCAATTTTGGGTGCCGCTTTACTGACACTTGAAATTAAGGTAGATTTACCAACATTGGGAAA
>CBCTHD010000163.1:0-5747 GCA_965146615.1 uncultured Clostridia bacterium | reverse complement strand
CTCTCCACGCCGGCTTCGCGCAGCCGGTGGAACTGTTCCGCCGTCAAAAAACCATGAGAAGCACATAACGAGAGTTTACAGGTGTGTTTCATCTCGCGATATGCTGCAATTGCTTTTTCAAAATCTTGATGACCCAATCCGCGCCCCGAGGTAACAATCGCAAAACGGTCAACGCCTTCGCTTTCGTTTGCCAATGCTGTCTGGACGAGGGTTTCGGTATCCATAAAATCATATACCTGGCAGTCGGTGTGGTTGTGACCGGATTGCGCACAGTATTTGCAGTCCTCGCCGCAACGGCCGCTTTTTCCATTGACAATTGTGCACAAATCCACTTTATCGCCGCAGAAATGCTGTCGAATCAAGTCAGCGCCTTCGCACAACTCGTTTAGCACACAGCTGAGAAAAATGCTGAGATCGTCCTGGCGCGTCAACCGTCTGCCATCAATAATTTCTTCTGCCAATGCCTTTAGAATCACGGTAAATACTCCTTTCCTGGTAAAAAAATGCTGTTCCAATTTGTTCTGAAAACTACGTCAGAAACCATCCATTAATTTTGCGGCAACAGTTTCGATTTGGACAGTGCTACGCGGATTGGTTTACCAAGACCGGTAGCAATGGCAATTTTAATCAAATCAAAGGGAATAAATGGGAATACGCAAACTGTAAGCGCATACCAAACAGAACACTGCATTTGAAGGACAAACCAAACCGTACCAAACAGATATGCAACGGCAGTCGCAACGATCATGCCGATAATGGTAATAATAGTGTTTTCGTGGGATTTTTTCATCACAATGCCACAAATCAGCGCCATCAAAATAAAGCCAATCAGATATCCGCCTGTGGGACCTGCCAATTTGGCAAGACCGCCCGCATAGCCGGAAAATACCGGCAAACCAACAGCACCCAGCAACAGATAAATCAAATAACTAATGGTGGCGCCTTTGGTCCCCAGTAAATATACTGCCAGATAAATAACTAGATTGGTAAAAGAAACCGGAATAGGACCAATTGGAATGGACATAGGACCCAGAATGCACATGAGTGCAGTCATAATGGCACAAGTGGTAAGCTGATAAATGGTAGACTTGTTTTTCACAGTAATTTCCTCCTAAACCATCAAGTTTGTCATTTCTTTGACTATTATACCATGCAGCGCCTATACTGTCAACTAAAATATTTTAATGGGTTTACAATTAAATTTGTAGAATATAACAACAGCACTTCTGTGATTCATCGTGCTGGAGAGAGCCATTGACAAGAGACACGCACGTAATCAGAAAACAAAAGTACCGACGGGACAAATGCCGCGCCGGTACCAAATTTGAAAATATTTTTGCTTTCAAAACGCCATACGTTTGTTTATTTTGCGCAGTAGGTTGCAAGATATTGTTCCATTTTTTCTTTCATAGCGTCGTCAATCACGACGGTGCCATCTACTTCGCGCCCGTGCAGCGTGTCAATGATTTCGCGCGCCGTTACAATCGGATAGGTAGGAATGCCAAATTCTTCTGCAATTTCTTGAATGGCGGTTTTATTGCCTTGCCCGCGTTCCATACGGTCTACAGAAATGACCAGACCTGCAATTTCGATATTTGCAGCTGCTTTTAAAATCGGCAGACACTCTCTGATAGCGGTACCGGCAGTAATGACGTCTTCAATGATGACAACTTTATCGCCGTCTTGCAATTTATAGCCCACCATGCTCCCGCCTTCTCCATGGTCTTTGGCTTCTTTGCGGTTAAAACAATAGTTGACATTAACCTGATGGTTGTTGGAAAGGGCAATTGCCGTAGAAACGGACAGCGGAATTCCTTTGTAGGCGGGTCCGAACAACGCTGTAATCGGTTCTTTGATATTTTCCATGATGCAGTTTGCATAAAATTCGCCTAAACGTGCCGCTTGTTCGCCTGTTTTATAATTCCCGGTGTTGACAAAATAAGGCGTCTTTCGCCCGCTTTTCGCTGTGAAATCACCAAAGGTCAGCACGCCGCTGCGCACCATAAATTCAATAAATTCTTGTTTGTAAGGCACCATCATAAGTTCCTCCTGTTTTTGTATTCAGCATTTTCTATTTTACCATAAATCGGGTAATATTTCAATAGAATTATGTATAACTTTCAAAGTCTGTTCATAAAATGAAATGATATCATTCAGAAGTGGAGGCGTAGAAATGCCGGACGAGAAACGGAACTTAGTACATAACGTAATATTGGAAGGGCGGGAAAAACTCTCGATTTCGGGTGTAAAAGACGTGGACAGCTTCGACGAAACCGTTGTGGAACTTTATACGGAAATGGGCATGATGGAGGTCAAGGGAAGTGATTTACACATTAATAAGCTAAATTTGGACTCCGGAGAATTCACCGTGGAAGGACAGGTGGACAGCGTCGTTTACGTGGACGAATCGGCAGCCAAAGAAAAAGATGGTTTTTTAAAACGCCTGTTCAAATAATATACATGGGAAGGGAGATGCGGAAAATTGACAGTATCCATCAATGAGCAGACGCTTATTTTTTTCTCCTGCGTTCTGGCCGGAATTTTGATTGGGTTTATTTTTGATATTTTCCGCATTATCCGTACAGCGTATAAGCTCAATAAGATTTATACCACTATATCGGACGCCTGCTTTTGGATAATCGCATTGTTTATCGTTTTTATGACAATATATATCACCGGAGACGGGCAAATTCGTTGGTTTGTTTTTTTAGGGTGCGCAATCGGTTTTTTACTGTATTTGTTTTCTATCAGTCCGCTAATTGTGAAAACCGTGGTAAAAATCATTCGTGCAATAAACGCGTTTTTGTGGAAATGCCTACGGGTGATTTTCTATCCATTTCGCGAGATTTTCAAGTTATTCGCAAAAAAAAGCGGAAAATTAAAAAAGTTTGTAAAAAGTGCACAAAGAAAATCGGGAGAAAAATACAAAAAAACACTTGCAAAGTTGCGTAAAATTGGTATAATATTAAAGAAGGTATAAATTTAACGAAAGAAAAACATATCGCTGCAACAGAGGATGAGAGGAAAACATGAAGAAAAAGAAACGTAAGTTCAAGTTTCATAAGTTGCTGATCGTTGTAGGCATTATTATGTTTCAATCTTATTTGATTTTAACGATCATTATGCAGCAATTCTCTATACAGGAAAGTGAGCAGGAGCTGGCAGCATATCAGCAGGAATTAGCTGATGAGCAGGAAAAAGCGGCGCAGCTTGACAATCAGACGCAGCAGCAGGACGACCCGGCTTATATGGAACAGATGGCGAGGGAGAAATTAGGGCTTTATAAAAGCACAGAAAAAATATTTATCGATGGATCCAATCGATAAAATAATCTAACCTGAAGTGGTTTGATATAGATAAAAAGAAACCTTGGCAGACAAAATATAAGGAGGAAAAGAGTCGTATGCCGCTTGAAGTCGGAACAATCGTGGAAGGAAAGGTGAAAAGCATCGCACCGTTTGGCGCGTTTGTGGAATTGGGGGAAGGAAAAACGGGATTGGTTCATATTTCGGAAATTTCTACGGAATATGTAAAGAACATTGAAGACCATGTTAAACAAAATGACGTGGTGAAAGTAATGATTTTATCTGTAGACGAACGGGGAAAAATCAATTTGTCCATTAAAAAGGCATTGGAAAAATTGCCAAAGTCTTCCAAGCCTGCGGAAGTGAATTTTTCCAAACCAAAAGCAGCACTGGGCTTTGAAGACATGATGGCGAAGTTTAAGCAGGAAAGTGATGAAAAAATGCAGAGCCTGAAAATTGGAAAAGAACCGCGCCGTAATCGTTATAGTCAATAAAGCGAATCAGTGCAAACCAATATAGCAATACATAAGCCCGTATCTGACAAAACAGGTACGGGCTTTTTTGTTTGTATTAAAAAATATAGTTTATTGCGAAAAAGCCTTGAACCAAGGGAAAGGTAAAAGGATGTTAGAAAGAATCTACTACTAAATTACTATTTTTACGCATTGGGCCTTGATATTACCGTGAAATCCTAATTTATGAGGTTGTGAGCGTATGAATTTTATATCAATGAAAGAAGCCGCTGAAAAATGGGGCATTTCAGAAAGACGCATACAAAAGCTATGTGCGGAAAAACGAATTGACGGCGCTGTTAATTCAGCCGCAATTGGGTAATACCAAGGGAAGCGGTAAGGTCTAACGTATAAAACCACATTCCCCATTATCCGAAAAGGTTTTCGGATAACAAGGGGTATTGTAATTGCAACAGTTGTAATAAGTGAAAGAGTATTTTTGATATTTCATCTACAGACTCGCGGCAATCGTTATTAAGCCAGTATGATATAACCTTTAACGAGCCGGCTTTGCAAAATTCAAAGCTATATTTGATTTCATTATAATTAAAATGGTCATAAGACATATTTTGCTCAATGGTTGACCATACACGCTGAAAGCCATTATCCACAGATGATAGACCGTAATCGTTTAAGTATACCGTATAAAAGTCCTTATTATCCTTGACATATTCTATGATAGCTGCGATGAATGAAACAGACAGAGAGTTATCGTCTATATTTTTCTTTATGTGCTCATACAATCCATTTCCCATTTGCCGCTCTGTTTTTTCAACAAGGTCAAAGATGTCGATATAATGTTCATAAAAGGTAGTATGATGTATTTGTGCCTCTTTGCATATAGCGCGAACCGTTATTCTTTTTAGACTTTTTTCCTTTAGCAATAATAATTTTAGGGCACGGTTAATTCTGTTTTCCGTATCCGCATATCTTTGATTATTTTTTGTGTTCATAGTCGTTCCTTTATTATCCCTACGCATTTAGAAATATTGTCGGTTGATTTTATTAGTATATCACATTATAATTTTATTTGCAAGGTGTAGAACAAAATATGACCGAAAGGGAAAATGATATGAACAGAATTTATCTTTTAACGGGAGCGGCGGGGTTGTTGGGCAGCAATATTTTACGGCAGCTTATTGATAAAGGCGAACATGTAAGAGCATTGGTTCTCCCAAACGATCCGGCGATAAAGCATATCCCGAAAACTGCGGATGTTGTTTGCGGCGATTTGCTTGATATATGTTCGTTGGAACGATTTTTTACCGTTCCGGACGACACGGAAAAAATAGTAATACACAGTGGAGGAATTGTAACCTTAACGCCCGAACCAAATCCAAAAGTGTATGCCGTCAATGTGCAGGGAACCGAAAATATTATAAAAATGTGCCTGAAGCATAAGGTCAAAAAATTGGTTTATGTAAGTTCCACAGGTGCTATCCCTGAATTGCCGTACGGCAAAAAAATCAAAGAAGTTAATCATTTTTTGCCCACCGACAATCTCGTCGGGTATTATTCGGTAACAAAGGCAGAGGCCTCTCAGCGCGTGTTGGATGCGGTAAAAGACAATTCCGGCTTGGACGCTTCTATCGTTCACCCTTCCGGCATTTGCGGACCTAATGATTATGCTTACGGTCCGATGGCTCAATTTATCATTCAGTACGCGAAGGGAGAAATGAAAGCTGGAAGTGAAGGTACATTCAACAGCGTAGATGTGCGTGATTTAGCGGACGGTGTAATAAAATGCAGTGAAAGGGGGCGCAGAGGAGAATGTTACATTATGAGTAATAGCTTGGTGGGAATGAAAGAACTGTTCGACATTATCAACGATACTGTCGGCTTAAGTTTCCGTCCTCCGATTATGTCCGCAAAAACAGCTCATATAGCAGTTAAGCTGTTGGCGTTTTTAAGCAGGATTTCGGGGAAACCA
>CBCTHD010000162.1:0-5794 GCA_965146615.1 uncultured Clostridia bacterium | reverse complement strand
GATTTTTTAGCGAATCTGGAATTACAGGACGCGAACCTGCAAGCGGGCGTCTTTGCAGATGAACACGCAGCACAGGAGAACACAGGAAAAGTTGCGGACGGCAATTATCTGATTACATATTTTGATAACAGTGGCAGCAAAGAAATTGTCAGCGTATATAGCATTACGGCGCCCGAGATAGAACCGGAACCGGAAAAATCCGGCAGCGCGTTTACCCCGGATTCTGAAGAAGACATGCCGACCAGTACATTTGTGACGGAGAAACTGACCAATACCTATTATGCATTACCCGGTTATACGAATTTATTGACAGGTATAATAGAGCCGGGGACAGAAATGGCGAAACGGAGTTCCACTGCATCAGGTTCCGGCATTTCGTTAACAGATGCCTTTCCTTATATCAAAATCGGCAGCAGTGTCGGAGATGAGCCGAATCTGTTTAATACAAACAATGCATCGGAAACAGCAGGTTTTACAACACTGTTTTCTTACGACAGCAATCCGGAAAATGTAGCGGTGAAAACAGCGCAGCTCAATTATGATGCGAGCAAGAATCCGGTTTATTATGCATTTGACCTGGCGCATGCGGAGGAAAAAGCGGTATCGGGGTCAGGGACACCTAAATATTTTAACCGCGTTTCCATTGCGGGAAGATCAGACAATGCGACCAATAGTACCAAAAAGACAACGATTGACGAATGGAAGCTGAATATTGCAGATCGCGCAGAATATTTTATTGGAACAAACGAAGAAAATCCAGGGGATAATACGGCTGCAACTTTGGCCAATTGGAGAACCATTTACCAAAATAACAAAGACGCGGGTGAGAACGTTTCGGGTGAGGCAGGAACGGTGAAGCTGGACAATATTGTCCAATCCAGATACCTTATGGTGGAGGTAGACAACGTTGCTGTCGATGGCAGTGGGGCGATTAACTTCCGGTGGACCGGTTTTCAGGTCTATTTGGAAGATGTTGTCGCAAAAGCGGACAGCGGCTATACAGTGAATGCCAAAGAGAAGACCGTTACGCTGGAAGAAAATCCGGCGGCGGCAGATTTTTTGGTGAATCTGGAATTACAGGACGCGAACCTGCAAGCAGGCGTCTTTGCAGATGAGAATGCAGCACAGGAGAACACAGGAAAAGTTGCGGACGGCAATTATCTGATTACGTATTTTAAGCATGATGGGGAAAGAGAGATCGTTAGCGTTTATACGATTACAGCACCGGAAGGAGAGGAACCGACGCCTACGCCGACGGAAACACCGACACCCACACCAACGGAAACACCAACGCCAACACCTACACCGACGGAAACGCCAACACCTGCTGAGACAAGTAAATATGCGTTTACGCCGGATTCTGCCGGAACACCTGGAAATGCATTTATGCAGGAAAGCCTGACAAATGAGTATTATGCATTGGGAAATTATAACAACCTATTGCAGGGCATTATAGAGCCAGGCATAGAAATGGTGAAAAGAAACGCTTCTACAACCGGTTCCGGCGTTTCTCTCACGGATGCTGCACCTTATCTTAAGATAGGAATTAGCAGCGGCAACGAAGCAAATATTTTTAATTCGGGTTCAGCTGCAAACTTTGCGAAATCATTCAACTATGACAGTGATTCCCAAAAAGTGAGCGCCACATCTGCACAATTCAATTTTGCCAAAACCAGAACCCCAATCTATTTTGCATTTGATTTAGCACACGGCGACGAGAAGGAAGCACCGGGTTCAGGAACACCCAAATACTTTAACCGCGTTTCTATGGCAGGAAACATGGACAATGCTACGACGAGTACCAGAACGACTACTGTTGACAATTGGAAGATAAAAATTACCAACACTGCAGCTGACTTTGTGGGAACAACCGAGACAACCCCCGGTACGACAACAGCTGCATTGATGGGCCGCTGGAAAACAATCTATCAGAATGGTGCGGGAGAAACCATATCGGGTGAGGCTGGAACGGTGAAACTGGACAGCATCGTCCAATCCAGATACGCCATGGTAGAAGTAGACAACATCGCGATTGGCGGCACGGACGGTTCGTCGACCATCAATTTCCGGTTGACGGGATTCCAGGTTTACTTGGAAGATGTCGTGTCAAATGACAGTGATTATGTTGTAAACGCAAGAACAAATATCATTGAACTGGCAAACGGAGATAGCGCTCCGACGGTTAGTGAGTTTCTTGGAAAGTTGACGCTGGAGGATGCCAATTTACATGTAGGTATCTTTTCAGATACCGCAGGTACAGCGGAAAGAGCGTCCTCGGAGCTTGTCAGTGTAGGGTCAGATTATCTAATTACCTACTTTGGCGAAGGGGCTGATAAAGAAATCGTGAGTGTCTATGACATCAGCGGACCGGCGCCGCGGGTGGAGAACGTTGTCGTCAATGCACTGTCAGGAACCGACATTGGCAGCACATTAAACGTAACGTATACATTCCAGGATTGCAGTATCGGCGGACATACGGATCAGAGTGTCATCAACTGGTATGCAGACGGCGTTATCATTGAAGGCGAGCACGGAAAGACATATGTATTGCGTGCAGAGGATTTAGGAAAGAGTATTAGTGCAGAAGTTATTCCAAGCTGCGGGCTATACCAGGGGAAAACAGTAGTGAGCGCCCAGCCGTCTGCAGCAGTGAAACGGATTGTGGTCGGAAATCTGATGTCGGGGGCAACGGTGACGGAAGTTGAGAATCTGGACTCTGCGGCGACAGTATCTATGCTTCAGGGATATGCGATAGAAACCGGTACTGTCAACGCTACTCCAAATACAGCGCGATTCCGGGCAACCTTAGACAAAAGACGTTGGATAACGGATTTTAACCTGGTAATGACAGAAAACACCAATGTGACAGGATATAAATTAATCGGCTATAAAGATGGTGAAGCGGTGACGATAAGTGAATCAACGTCGAGTGGTGGCGGAACCGTATCGGAACATCTTGCAACGGCTTATTGCTTAGATGAGATTGAAGTACAAATGCAATCAAATGGAGATAGTTCCCAGAAACTAGGTGTTAATCGGTTTGAAATTTTTAGCAATTTGACAGATGCCGACGCGGTAAAATATGACAGTCAAAATCTAACGATTCAGGACGCTGATATGGTGCTGAGCGATTTGACGCTGCCACTGGCAGGAGATGCATATACATCTATTCAATGGACGTCCTCTGATACGAGTATTATCACCAATGATGGGACGATTGTGGCGGCCTTTGCAAATCCGCCTTATAACGTGACGATGACGGCGGTTGTATCGCGCGGCAGTGAATCTACCACAGTACAAATCCCAATGAAAGTGTACGGTGTAGATCGGTTTGAAATGCCGGCATATAGTGGAATCGGAGAAAATTTGGTATTATATAGCATCATAACCGCGGAAGGCGAATTAAAAACTGGAAGTACAGCAAATTTGGCGGCGGACGGAAAGGGAAATACCGGTTGGACGGCAAAATTTGACGAAGCGGCGCTGCCCTCGCTTGTCATAGATTTCGGAACCGCGCGCGAAGTGAACCGGTTGCGTGCGGCGGAAATGCTGGTGGGTATTGACCATCCGATTGCAGGTTATACCGTCAGCACTTCTAATGATAAAGCAACATGGACAACGCTGTTTAGCGGAACCACAATGGGCGCAGAGGTGTTTGACAAGTCCTTTGATACCGTGGAATGCAGATACGTGAAATTTACTATTACGGCGTTGCAAGCGGGCGCTGAATATGGTGGACTCAGGGAGTTGGAACTTTATTATGAACCATCGGCAAGCGACATTGCACAAATGGAAGCAGAAGAGGTCAGCTTGGATCTTGCCTATGTGATTTCCACTACAAAAATTGAACTGCCGCAGCCAAAATACGGCGCCGCATTCCATTGGGTGACGGAGGGCGGATTGATTGCAGACGACGGCACGGTAACACATTTAGCAGCAGATACCAAAGTGACATTGACACTACAAATTACCTATGAGGACGAAACAATCACCAAATCCTTCGGACAATTCCTCATTACGGGGACGGAAAACAAAACGATTAGCGGCAGCGGCGGTGGCGGCGGAAGCCGTACCAGCAGTAGCAGCAGTGGCGGCGGACTTGGCATACTGGGTAATGCGCCACAGGTAGAGACGCCATCGGAGCCTGTCGAGACAGTAGCGGGCTTTGACGACGTATCCAAATATCATTGGGCAAGCGGATATATTGGAGATTTAGCAGCAAAGGGCATTTTGGCAGGTGTGACGCAGAACGTGTTTGCACCGGAAGATGCTATAACACGGGAACAAATGGCAAAACTGCTGGTATGTGCATTTGATGTGCCAGCAGCAAGCGGTGCCATGCCATTTACCGATGTGCCGGAAAGCGACTGGTCAGCAGAATATGTCCTTCGGGCGGCAAACGGCGGTTTGCTGAAAGGTATAGAAGACGGCGTATTTGGATTGGGTAGCAACATGTCCCGTCAGGACGTTGCGGTGGCCATCGGCCGTGTACTGGAGCAAAACGGAATTGTGTTGGAGGAAGGAAACCTGGAAGCGTTCACAGATGCGGCAAGCATTGACGAATACGCGAAATCCGCCGTTGCAAAATTGTATCAAGCGGGCGTTATGGTTGGCGACGACCAAAACAGCTTCCGTCCAAAGGATGAAGTAACCCGTGCGGAAGCTGCAAAGATTATTTATGTAACGATGAAACTTGCGTCAGGGAGCGGTGAATAACGATGAAAAAACGAGTATTGGCAATTTTGCTCTGTATGGCGATGTATCTTGTGCCGGCGGCTGCGCTGGCACAAGATGACCTCGTGGAGAAGGATAATCCGCAGCAGCTGCGTGATGTGGTAGAAGCGTTGGTTATGTCGGGCGCGGAAATCGTTGCGGATGGGGAAGAAGATACAGAGCAATCTATGGAGATAGAGGAAGAAATACAATCGGAAGAAAGCATTACGTCTTCGCTGTCGGACGATACAGTTATGGCGCCGCAGCAAGAGACTGTGCAGCAGGCAGCGCCTGCCACGCTAGGTACGGCAGATGCGGAGAGTGTAAACGTGGAAAGTGATGAGAGCGATCGAAATCTTGATACGACGTTCAACTTTGATGAGTATGATTTTTCAGACCCCAGTAGCTGGGATGAGCCTTTAGAAAAGTATCCGACCGATGAAGAACTGTTTGGGGTGTGGGACGAAGCCCAGGGAAAATATACCACGGAGCCTGTCCTGGATTACGATTATGTATCGGCTTATGGCTTGAGCCTGAGCGCAGTGGAAGCGGCGGCAAAAGCGGGCGATTATCAAACGGCAAAGGTAGAATTGAAACAATACTATCTTGACAAAATAGCAAACCGCGGTTTTACAAATACCGGGAGTAACAGTTCGTATGAAATTATGGTGGCACAGTTGCTGCTGCAAAATTTCCACTTTAACGGAAACAGTAACCACAGCGTGGCGGACATCTTTTATATAGGAGAAGAGTGGGCGCCGGTTTATGTGGAAATGAAATCCCAGATAACGAGGTTCCAGTCACGTGGCGGCGATGGCATGATGCCAGTCATTATTTGCGCTGTAAACAAGGATGACTATGAAGCAGAGTTCTATAGTAAGGAAAACCCCGATGCGGGATCTAATGTACTGGGAAAATCTCCTTATTTAGAAGTGCAAATTGGGAGTACGACACGTCGTATTCCGGTTAGTGAGGACACCTATACGGCGGCAGGTGATTTGCGCAAACAAAATTTTGGTTCAGAATCCTATCTCTATGCGCGGGAAGCGGCAATCGGGGAAGAGGACCCTGTCAATTCCGA